>JAYTUF010000133.1:0-10577 GCA_043744755.1 Anatilimnocola sp. | reverse complement strand
AAGAGGCCTTCTTCAATTCCCCCCATTCGGCAAAATCACGCTAGCAAATCCCCGGAACCGGAATTAGCGTTTTCGGCACTAGCGCGTGGCGGCTGATTCCGACATCACTCGGGCGGTAGACGCTTCGCAGCCCAGACCGCGAGTTGCTCGCGGAATATCTTGGCATTGTGGCGAATGTCCACTGGTAGCGACGGGTGGATTAAAAAGGTTTTGATCGAACTGGTATGCTCATGTTTCGTCGCCAGGATTTGCAACTCTTCGAGTAACTGTTGTTCATCCTGCCGACCACGGGGCCGATGTTCGGGCCAGGGTTCGGCGATGAGGACTGGCCGTTGGTTGCCGGGCGGACCAACGCCGACGAGGGCGCTGCGGTAGATGCGGGGGTGCTGATTGAAGATCGCTTCGCAGGGGATGGTGAACAGTGTTTGGGTATTTGTGATGACGCGGTGGGCTTTGCGGCCACAGAACCAGAAGCGTTCGCCGCGTGTTTCGTTGGTAGGTGAAGCTTCCAAGTAACCGACGTCCCCCAGGCGATGCCAGAGTCGGTCGCCGTCCGCGATCTTATGCAGCGGGTTGCAATCAGTGCGGGTAACATATTCGCTTGTGACGACCGAGCCGCGGACGACGAGCTCGCCGATCTCGCCCGGCGGCAATTCGGTAACCTGATCCATCGTCGTGAGCGGGCCATCGTCAATGGCGATCACTTTCCATTCAATGCCGGGAAACCGCCGACCAACGCACGTGCCAGCGCCGGTCGCGCTCCGCTGGGCTGTTTCCCGCAGCACTTCGCTCGCGGCGATGGAGGCGACCGGCAGAGCCTCCGTCGCTCCATAGGGCGTGTGGACATCGCCGTCGGGATGGATCGCCTGCTTCATCCGCTTGAGCACATGCGGCGGCACCGGCGCTCCGGCGGACATGATTCGTTTGAGCGACGGCAGTTGAATGTTGTTCTGCTCGCAATACCGGCCGACAACATTCCACAGGGCGGGCGAACCGAAGGCCTGGGTGATCTGCCAATCGTTGACGGCTTCGATGATGTTGCGGGGATTCACCTGCGCGGGACGAGTGGGGTCCATGTCCGGAATGACGGTCGTCACGCCCATCGCGCAGTTGAACAGCGCGAACAGCGGGAAGCCCGGCAGGTCGATCTCGCCCGGTTGAATCTGGTAGAAGTCGCGGATTTCGTCGGCCTGGCGATTGAAGTTGCCATGGCGATAGAGCACGCCTTTCGGCGGACCCGTGCTGCCGGTGGTGAAGATGATGGCGGCGGGATCGTGCGGTTGCGTGACCGGTGGTTGCAAAGGAGCGTTCATCTCGCGCAGTTGTTGCAAAGTCTTCCCGCCCCAAAACCAACGACGGCCGACAGTGACGTTGAACTTCGCTTGGGGAAATCGCCCGCGCAAGATCACTCGCAGCGCTTGTGCGAGCGGAATGCCGATGAAGCCATCGGGCTGGCTCTCGCTGAGGCAACGGAGCAGGTTGCCGCGACCCATGCCCGGATCGATCAGTACCTGCACCACGCCCGCTTTGAAGAGCGCGAAGACGAGCGCGATAAAGTCGATGCTCGGCGGCACCATCAGTACCAGTCTCATGCCGGGCTTCACGCCCATTGCGTGCAGCCCCGCCGCGATGCGGTTGGTGTCTTCATCCAGTTCGCGAAAGGTCAATTGCGCATATTGCCGCTTACCCGCCGCATCGCGTCCCTTGGGCATCGCGAGGGCGACTCCATTGGGATTGAGCCGAGCGGTCTCGCTAAGGCGGAAACCGACGTTGGTCGAGGGCGCGAAGCCAGCGGAGTCCGTCACTTCGCCGCCTGCTTCTTGGCTGGATTTTTGGGGACGGGCTTCTCGCCATCGCGGGCTTTATCGAACTTGGGATTCGGCGTGGGCAACTCAATCAAGACAGCGGTCGCGAATGTGCGCAGCAACTTCGGTCTGATTGGATTGATCGAAAGTTTCGAAGCAGCGTCGCGGAACATGGGACACCAGTAAAACAAAAACCGGAACCAGGGGAGGGAGGCTAGTATCCACCTGGCTTCCTGTGCGGTCAACTAATTGCGTGACCTACAGCAGGGCGGCGGGCAAATTTACTAGGCGACCACGCTGCTTGCTCGTATGATGCGTGGGCACCGTGAATTCGAATGCGATCCTGCCAGTCATCTACCTCCCCGACCCTCACCTCTCCGGTTTGATCATGAATCCATCCAGACTTCACCATTTTTTGTTTTTGATCTTGAGCATTTGGGTCGCCAGCGCCGGCGTTCTTTCGGCGCAGCAACTGACTCCGGACGAGCAAGCGATTCAGCTGCTCGATGCGGCTCGGCGGGCGTTCAACGAAGGGAACCAGCCCTTTGCCGCCGACAAATTTCGCCAATTTCTGAAACAGTCTGCGGGCCACAAGGACGCTCACCATGCCCGGCTGGGCTTGGGAATGGCGCTGATCGAATCCCGTCCGCCCGATTTTCAACAGGCGCTGGATTCGATTCGGCCGGCAGCGGAGGCTGCGGACTTTCCGCAGCGGGCGCTGGCGAATTATTACCTGGCCACGGCCTTTCGTGGATTGGGTAACGTAGCACTGGTGCAAGCCGCGCTTAAACCCAACGAGGCGCCGCAGCTGCGAACGGTCGCCAATACGAATTTTGATCTGGCCGCGAAAGCCTTCGATATCGCCGCCAAAGCATTTCTGCCGCGGTTGCAAATTCCGATGGCGACCGAGGCGGACTTGAAAACTGATTTCGATTGGATCGCTCGTTCGCAGCTTGATCTGGTGGAAATGCAACTTCGCCTCGGCAAGACCAAGGAGGCGCTCGTCATCGTGGATGCCTTGCTCGCTCAACCGCCGCTGGCCAAGAGCCGATACCAGAATCTGGCAAAGTATTATTCAGGCTATGGCAGGCATCAGATCGGCGATCATCTGCCGGCTGCCAAGGTCCTCGCGCAATTGGCTCCGTTCGATGACCCCGTGTTTGGAACTCATGCCCGCTATTTGCTGGGGCGGACGCATCATCTGCTGGACCAACGACCCGAAGCTCAACTGCATTACGATGCGATTCTGGCCGCGTATGCTGCCGAACTCGCGCAGGCCAAACTGGTTGTCGCGAATGCAGAACTGCTCAAGACCAATCCCGCCGAACGAGCGCGATTGACGGTCGTTGCGACCACCCCAGCGCCGGAGTTTGTGGCCCGTTCGTGGTTTTACTCGGCGGTACTCGCCTATGAACAGGATAAGTTTGGCGATGCGCTCGACAAGTTCACCAAATTCGCCACCGACTACAAAACGTCGCCGCTTTCCAGCGAAGCCCAGTTGCGAAAAGGCTTTTGCCAGGTTCGGCTGAAGCAATTCACCGAAGCCACGGCAACCCTCACGCCGCTGCAAGACGACGCCCAACTAGGGTACCAGGCCCGTTGGTGGCTGGGGCGCGCTCAGGTCGGACTGGCGAGCGTGAATGTCCCTGCCGCTGCTCAACATTTGAATGCTGCCACCGACCATTTTCGCAAGGCGGCCGATCGCGCGGGCCAACTCGCGCCGCAGGTTCCGATCGCCAAACTGCATCGGCAGGATATGCTGCTGGAACTGGCCGAAGCCTATCAAACGAACAAGCAGTTCAATGAAAGCGTGACCACACTGCAGCAAGTGCTGGCGGAGGCACCGGCCATTGATCGAGCCGAGCTTGCCTCGCAGCGGCTGGCCACGGCATTTCATCTGGCGGGCAAGGTGAAGGAATCGGACGACGCTTGCACGCGCTTCGCGCAGACTTATCCCAAGAGTCCCTTGCTTCCCGGCGTACTCTTCCGCGCGACCGAGAATGCGCTCGCCGCCGCCGAAGCCGCTTATGCCAATCCCAAGTTGCCTAATCGGGATGCGACCCTGAAGCCGCTGTACACCGAGGTGATTACCCGCAGTGCCAAGTTTTTACCGGCCTATCCCGAATCGCCCGATATCAACCTGGTTCGCCACGGGCTGGGACTGGCCCATTATCGGTTGGGTGAATTTGAGAAAGCGGCCGGCGTCTTTAAGCAGATTCCCGCCGCCGATCGCTCTGGCGACAATCTGACCACATCCTACTTCCTGGCCGATTGCCTGCTCCGCACGTCGCCCGAAGTTACCGAAGACGCACTTTCTGCCGGCCAATTGCTGGAAGCTTCGAATGAGGTTGTCAAACTGCTCGAAACCTTCATCGCTTCGAGTCCGCCGACCAGCCCGCAAATTCCCGATGCGCTCGTGAAATTGGGCGATGCTCAGTTGCGAATCGCCTCGGTCCTGGAGAACGAACAGGAACGGAACAAGACGTTGCAACTTGCGCGGCAAGCCTATGAAAAGGTGTCTCAGCAGTTCCCGCAACATCCCGTCAGCCCAATTGCGATTTACGAGCGTGCCCGTTGTCTGATCGCTCAGAAGGATGTCGGCGGCGCGATGAACGAATACCGGCGCTTTCTGCAAGACCCGCTGAAGAACTCGCCCATCGCACCCCTGGCGGTGCTGCGACTGGCGACCATGCTCCGCGCGGACAAGAAGCCGCAAGACGCCCTCGATCCCCTCACGCAAACTCGCCAGCAGCACGAAGCGGCCCTGATGGCCGATCCGGCTCGCGCTGCCTGGGCACCGCTCATTCAATACCATCATGCCGTTTGCTTGAAAGAGGCGCTGAAGTTGCCTGAAGCGCAAGCTCTATTCGAGAATTTGGTGCAGCGGTTTCCCACTTCGCCGGAAGCGGCAGATGCTGTTTGGCGGATACAACAATGCAAGAAGGAACTGGTCCTGGCCAAGCTGGAGCCGGCGCGGCTGGTGCTCGCCCGACCCGATGCCAAGCCAAACGAAGTGCAGGACGCGCGAAACATCGTAACTGATGCGCTGCTACAAATCACCAAGTTCAGCCAAGCGCTCGAACAGCACGCGACTGCGTTGAACACAACTGCCAAAGGTTCGGAAGCGCAGTTGAGCACCTTGTATGAAGTTGCCTGGTGCCAGCGATTGCTAGGCGAACACGAAGTGTCGGCCGCTCGCGAAAAACTGCGCGAAGACGCGCGGAAGAAACGGCAGGATGAACTCGTGAAGCTCACTCCCCCTGGTCGCGCTGCCGCGAAAGCAGCCTTGCCCGATGTGTTACTGTCCTTCGTTCCCCTGCAACCGGCCGAAGTGAAGGCCCGCAGCGTTTACACCTCCCTCATTCAACAGGGCGGCGAAAAGCGGCTCGTGGCGGTGGCTAAGCTCGAGCTCGCCGAAGTGCATTCCTTGCGTGAGGAGTTCCCGCCCGCCATTCTCTTGCTCCAAACCGCGTTGCAGGGGGAAATGTCCGAAGAGCTTGCCGCGCGGATGCGGGTTCGGTTGGCCGCCGCGCTAATTGCCAAAGGTCAGGCGGTGGAAGCGCTAGCGGAGGTTCAAGCGCTGGCGGCCAACGATAAGGGTCCCTCCTGGGGTGAAGCAAAGTATCTGGCCGGGGAAGCGCTCATCGCGCAAAAGCAATGGCCGGCCGCGATTGAGATGCTGAAGCTCTTCCGCGATGATGCCCGGCTGCACAATCTCAGCGGCATCAGCGATCGAGCCATGATGCGTTTGGCGTTCGCTTACGAGCAATCCAATCAATGGGAACCCGCCCGCCAGGCGTATGAAGCCACTTTCAATCGCTATGTAAACAGCCCCTGGCGCGTGGAAGCCCGCTATGGCATGGGCTGGTGTCACCAGAAGCAAAGCCAATGGGATCAGGCCGTGGCTCAATACAACGAAGTCGTCAAGAGCACGACAGCGGAAGTTGCCGCCCGCTCGCAATATCAAGTCGGAGTCTGCCGCCAGGCTCAGCAGCGCTGGCAAGAAGCGGCCGACGCCTATCAGCTTTGCGCTTATTCCTATGACTATCCCGAGCTAAGCGCTCAATCGCTGGTGGATGCCGCTTCCTCACTCGCCCAGCTCAAGAAAGTGCCCGATGCCGCCAGGTTGCTGGCCCAGGTCGGCAAGGAATATGGCACGACCAAGGCTGCCCCGATCGCGGCGGAACAGCTTCTGAAACTTCCGCCCAGTCCCTAATGCTGCCGTTGAAACGCGTCCGCGAGTTGGATTCTCGAATCGTTACCTGCAAAAGGATCACCCGATGAAATCAAACCCGTTCCAACGCCTCACATGGTTGATGGCATTATCCGTCGTTTGTTTCGGAATGACGCAGTTCGCGCATGCCTATGTGGAGGTTCCATACTCCCTCGGTCGTCTCGTGCAGGAATCAACGCATGTGATGACCCTGCAAGTCGAGAAGGTTGATAAGGTCAAGAACCTGATTATTTTCCGCAAGGTGAAAGACATCAAAGGAACCCATGCCGGCGATGTCGTGAAGCACAATATTGGCAAGGCCGGCTTTCATCCCCGCGAATCGGAAACCATCATGAAATGGGCCGAGCCGGGAAAGATCGCCGTATTCATGCACAATGGCGGTGCGAGCGAAACGTGCATTGGCGGCTATTGGTATCAGGCCTATCCCCAGGGTGAGTGGTGGGGCATGAGCCACGGCGAGCCGTTCTTGAACCGCAGCTTCGCCGGCAAGACCGAGAAGCTCGCCACGTCCGTGGCGAGCATGTTGACCGGCCAGGAAGTGGTCGTCCCCTGCATGATGGATGGCGACAAGAACGCCCTGCAACTTGGCACGGCGAAAATCCACCGGCTCAAAGCCAGCCTGAAGATTCAGGACTACAATCCCCAGCGAGATTTTCAAGGTGTGGGTGGCAACGAAGATTTCCGCGCGCTGCTTGGCATGCCCGGCTTCTCACAACTGTGTGAGTTGCCGCGCGTTGATCCGGGCGCGTCCGGCATCGTGCCGTTCGATTTCGACGGCGACAAAAAGGTCGATCTGTGTTTGTATGGCGAGGCCCGCGTTTGTTTGCTGCGGAACGAAGGCAAATCGCTGAGCGAGCTTTCGCTCCCTTACACCGGCGGCGCGCGCTCAGCCGACTGGGGCGATTTCAATCAAGACGGCAAGCCCGATCTATTGCTCGCTACTGCCGCCGGTCCCAAGCTGCTGACCAACCTGGGCGAGACTTTTCGAGATGACACCGGCGGCTTGCCACTCGAATCCTATTACAATCTCTCCGGCGCGATGTTCGCCGATGTCGATGGCGATCGGTTGCTCGATGTCGTGCTCGCGAACGGCTTCCTGGGATGGTCGGTCTATCGCAACCTGGGCCCCGAGGCAGCCAAGGTCTCGGCGGAATCGGCGGTGGGCAAGTGGTTCTACTGCGGGCCCTTCGATAACACCAACCGCATCGGCTTTAACACTCCCTATCCGCCGGAAGCGAACGTCGATCTCAAAGCGGTGTATGCAGGCAAAGGGGGCGCGAAGGTCGCCTGGAAAGAAGGCAAATTCACCGATGGCCAGGTGAACAGCCTGACGATCCTGCCCGACAACAACAATGTGACTTGCTATCTCTACCGCGAGTTCTATTCCGGCGGCACCACGGATTTGCCCGCCTCATTCGGCAGTGACGACAGCCTGGTGGTGTTCCTGAATGGCCAGAAGATTCTGGCCGAGGATGTCGATCGCGGCGCTGTGCCAGATCAGAGCAAGGCAGTTTTGAAGCTGAAGCCGGGCAAGAATCAATTGCTGCTCAAAATCGGCCAAGGGACCGGCGATTTCGCGTTCTATTTCCGAGCCGATGCCCCGCTGCAATCCGTTCCGCCGCTGTTCGAGAACGTCACCGCGAAATTCGCTCCGCTGACTGCCGCCGCTGGGCATCTCGTCAAAGCCGATTTCAACGCCGACGGCCGCCCGGATTTGCTCCTCTGCGGAGCGCAGCCCTGCCTGTTGCTGGGCGATGCGAAGGGCTTTGTGGAACAGCCGAAACACGGACTCCGGTTTGACGGACTCACAGCAATGCCCGCGGTGGGCGATTTCGATGGCGACAAACTGCCGGACCTGCTCATGCCGCACGCGCAGGGTGTGCGGTTGTATCGCAATTTCGGCCAGGGCACCTTTAGCGACGTCACCGCGCAAGTGGGTGATCTCGCGAAGCTGAATCGCCCGACCGCGGCAGTGGCGTTCGGCAATCTCGATGTCAGTGGCCGCCCCGGCATTCTGGTTGGCTGCCTGAAAGAACCGAACCGTTACTTTCAAAATTCCGGGGCCGGTAAGTTCATCGAAATGACCGACGCTCTGGGCTTGCAACAAAAGGTGTTCAATACGCGGGGGATTTGCGCAGTCGATTTCAATCACGACGGCACCTGCGATGTGCTGTTCAATAATGAAGGACAAGCGTCCGTCGCGCTGCTCGGCAGTGCTGATGGCCTGGCGTCACTGGCAGGAAAGAAAGGGCCTTAATGTCGGCTGAAAATCGTATTTTCATCCTCTGCTGTTGGTTCGCACTGCTATTGCTCAGTGCAACAGCGCCCCCGCACGCAGTCGCCGATTGGCCCACCTATCGCGGCAATGCGGAGCGGACCGGATCGATCGATGATCGCCCCGGCCCCGCCAAGCCGCGCGTGTTGTGGCACTATGGAGGGAAAGAGAATTACGTCGGCAGTCCGTGCATCGCGGGCAAGCGCGTGTGCGTCGCGGGACTGGGAGCGTTCAATTCGGGCGTGGTCCACGCGCTCGATACAGCCTCGTCGGACAAACGCCTGGCCTGGTCGAAAGCCCCGCCGCTCCTCAAGCTGCCGGTGGTTTCGTCACCCATTGCCGCCGGCGACTGGGTCCTGTTTGGCGATGGCATGCATCAAACCGATGGTGCTTCGCTCCATGCCGTGCTCGCTGATTCCGGCCGCCTGTTGTGGAAATACGATCTGCCGGGCCGGCTCGTTCACATGGAAGGCTCGCCGACCATCGTGGCGAATCGCGTGTATCTTGGCGCGGGAAATGGCGGCCTGTTGTGCCTGGATGCCGCGCGGCTCTCGCTGGCGGGGAAGGAACAATCGTCGGCGGAAATCAAAAAGGAACTGGACGCTGAGTGGCAGAAGTTAGTGGCAGCCTACGAGCAGGAAAAGAAGGTCGATCCCGATTTCGCCATTCCGCCCACGGAAGATTCACTGCCCAAGGCAGCTCCCAAACTGTTGTGGCAACAAGGGGCCGGAGTCTGGCATGTCGATGCTCCCGTGGCCGTGGCGGGCGATAAGGTACTCGCTGCCTCAGCCTATCTCGATCTCGAAAAATCGGGCGAGCGGGCGCTCATTTGCTTGCATGCCACCACGGGCGAAACGCTCTGGAAGACGCCCCTCGATCAGAACCCCTGGGCGGGAGCGACCATCGCCGGCGACCTGGCCATCCTCGGCACGAGCACCATCCGCTTGGAACCGAAAGACATTCCGCGCGGGCGCGGCTCGCTAGTGGCTTTGAATCTAAGCGATGGCAGCCCGCGCTGGAAAAAGCTGCTGCCCGGCGGCGTGGTGTCGTCCGTCGCGGTGAAAGGGAGCCTAGTGATTTCAACCGCCACCGATGGCCTCGTCCGCGCGAATGACGTCGCGACCGGTGATTTGAAATGGACCTATCCCGCGGGAACGCCGCTTTTCGCCGGTCCTGCAATCGCCGGTGACATCGTGTATGTGGGTGATCTGAAAGGCGTGGTCCATGCGATTGGCCTGGCCGATGGCAAGGGCCAGTGGAAGCTCGACCTGAACGCCGCAACCACGAAGGACGCAGCCACCAAAGACGCGATGATTTACGGCTCGCCGGTTGTTCATGAGGGCAAGATCTACGTCGGCACTTGCAACCTTTCGGCGGCGGGTAAGGGTCAACAAGCAATCGTTTGCATCGGTGAATAGAAAGCGTGATTGAATGGCAACTATGACATTGAAACTGACCTTGTTTAGCTCGCTGCTCCTGGCCTGCTCATGGATTCCCTTGGCGGCGCAAGAACCGCTCAAGATCGATAAGGAAGCGAAGTCGATTTTCATCCCCGCGAAAGTCGCCGTGCGCAAGCTGCCGGAATTGGCGGAGATCTATCCGCTGGAAGTGATTTGCACGTTCGCCAAAGGAGAGAAGAAGCACGAGACCGTGGTCAACTCGGAAGTGAAGCCGAGTGAGATTCACAAAGCCCTCGAATCGCTCGGTCTCAAACCGGGCAAGCCAGCCAAGGGAGAAGACGCCAAAGCGGAAGGGCCGGAAACGGAGATCTTTTTGGAGATTCCCAAGGCCGGCGCTCCGGCGGAGCGGATTGCCATCGAGAAGCTGATCGTCGATCGAAAAACTGGCAAGCCGATGCCAAAGCTCAAGTGGTTCTTCACCGGTTCGGTGATGAAGCAGCCCGATCCCGATAAGCCGGAAAAAGTGTATGGCGCCGATTTCACCGGCACGCTGATCTCCATTTTTCCGGTGACGGAAGATACGGTGCTGCAAACCAATCTGACCATGAAGGAAGAAAAGCTGATCAAGCTCGAAACGAACAAGAAGTTGCTCCCCGCCGAAGGCTCGCCCGTAACTCTCGTGATTGTGGTGAAGTGATATGCCTATCAAACATTTTTTACTCGCCATTTTGCCTGGCTTGCTCGTGGTTGTTACGGTTGCGGCGCAAGATTCAGCGCTCAGCGAAGCCGGACGCATGCGCGCCGCATCGCTCTCGCAACTTTCCCGCGAAGCACCAGCCGCGGTGAACAACAACCGAACGACG
>JAYTUF010000132.1:0-10579 GCA_043744755.1 Anatilimnocola sp. | reverse complement strand
GGCTCCTGCCGAGCCGCGAATTGCCAATCGGCGCGTTTTTGCGCATTCCGGCTCGGCAGGAGCCTCGCCCTCCCATTTTTCAACGAACTCTTACGCTGTCCTGAGCAACCCTGCCCGCTGCAACTGCGTGCGGGCGATTTGCTCGGCCTGCTGATCGGAAAGCTCGTCGCCATCGAGGGCGAAGAAGGCATCGCCGGCCGGATGCTCCGGGCGGTTGACCGCCGTGCTCGTCTCCCGCCGCAAAACCGTGGGGAGGCCTTGAGCCAGCAGTTCGAGCACCTGGCTCGTGGGCAGCAGCGGCTCACCGGCGGCGTCGAGCGCAGCCGCTTGTTGCACGAGCGACGTCAGCCGCTGGCGCACCCCGGGCGGCAAATCGCGGGCACCCTGCACCGCCGTGAGCGCTGCTGCCCGTTGATCGGGCGTGGCAACAGGTATTTCGACAATAGGTTCGGCCGGCACAGGTTCCGGCGTGACCTCGGCCGCGGTGGATTCAAGCGGTGAATCGAGCACTGGCGAGGCAACCGTTTCGGCATCTAATAAAGCAGTGTCAGACATCAGACAAACTCCTCAACACGGGCTTTGATTCACTTCCGCAGTCAGTTCAATCCCCGGCGGACTGAATAGCGAAGTGATGAGCCAATCTTTAGTAGTTACTGATTACTTGTCAATAGTTAGCTGATAAATATTTTGCACTTCCTCAATACATCGCGACGAAACAGATGGTCCTGTAAGGGCTTAAGGTCGAAAGAAATTTCGCCGCCGAACCGCCACTCGCCCAGCAGGCGGCCAGAATTTAGAATGCAGTCCTTCGGAACTTCCTGCACTTCAACTGAATCTCGCCATGCTCACTTCTCATTGCCGCGGCTGCATTAGCCACTTGCTCTTCGCTGTGGCGTTGCTGGTTAGCTGGCCAGCCTCGACAACGCCGGCGCAAGACTCACTGGGCACGCAAATGCAAGCGCTCCTCGATGAGCCGCACTTTCGCAGCGCGCACTGGGGCCTGTTGTTTGTCGATCTCAAGTCCGGCGATGTCGTTTATGAACACAACCGCCACAAACTGTTTGCGCCGGCTTCGGTGACAAAGATTTTTTCCGTCTCGGCTGCCCTGGATGGCCTCGGCGCTGATTATCGCTTTCGCACGCCCGTGTTCGCTCGGGGCGAGATCGATGCCCAAGGCAAGCTCACCGGCGATTTGATTCTGCGCGCAAGCGGCGATCCCACACTCGGCGGCCGCACCAACGACAAAGGCGAATTGGCTTTCACCGACTCGGATCACATCTATGCCAACTGGAGCGGCGAAGCAGGCCTCACGCCGCAAGATCCGCTCATCGGCTTGAATGAACTCGCCCACCAGGTTCGCGCCAGTGGCATTCGTCAAATCGAAGGGGACGTGCTGATTGACGACCGGCTGTTTGAGGCGGCCGAAAGTTCGGGGAGCGGCCCGAAGTTGATTTCGCCCATCATGGTCAACGACAACGTGGTCGATCTGGTCCTGAAACCAGGCGAAGTTGGCAAGCCCGCCGAGATCACCTGGCGGCCACATTGCAGCCTGCTCCGCGTCGAAGCGCGGGTGGAAACCATCGCCGCGGGTGGCAAGGCGGAGACCTTCATTCGCGAACAAGCCGACGGCCTGGTAACGGTCACGGGCAAGCTCCCCGCCGGCAAGGCACCCGTCGTTCGCATTCATGAGATTACCGACCCCGCCGGCTGGGCTCGTTCGCTGCTGATCGAAGCCCTGGAACGCGCGGGCGTCACCGTCTCCGCCCGTCCCGCGCTGAAGCATCCAACTTGCTCGCTCCCTGCCAATGACAACTATCAGGAATTGAAGCAAGTGGCAGAATTGAAATCGGTTCCGTTCAGCGAGAACGCCAAGTTGGTCTTAAAGGTCAGCCATAATCTGCACGCCAGCGAGCTGCCGCTGCTCCTGGCTGCAAGCAAAGGTAAACGAACACTAGCCGACGGCATGAAACTGCAGCGCGAGTTTTTAACGCGCTGCGGACTCGATGCCGACTCCATCTCGTTCGGCGGTGGCGCCGGAGGATCGCGGGCCGACTATGTGACGCCGCATGCTGCCGTGCAATTACTGCAGCACCTGACGACGCATAAAGATTTCGCCGCGTTTGAGCGGGCCTTGCCCATCATGGGCGTTGATGGCACGCTGGCGAAGTCGGTGAAGCCCGATAGCCCCGTCCGCAACAAGGTGCAGGCCAAGACCGGCACACTAGTCTGGGAGAATCTCTTAAACGACCGGGGTTTGATCACCGCCAAGGCCCTCGCCGGCTATCTGACGACCGCCAACGGCAAGCGGCTCGTGTTTGCCGCCTTCGTCAATGGCGTGCATGCTCGCGAAGGGATCGATTCGAAGAAGGTCGGCAGTGATTTGGGTCGTGTTTGTGAGATTGTGCATCGCGCGAAGTAATTCAATCATGACCGAATCGCCTACCACCTGCCGCCTCTACACCGCCGCGATGCTGGCCGAACTGGCGAGCGTCGAGACCTGGCGCGTTCGCAATTGGCAACGGCGCGGTTGGCTGCGAGCCAGCGAACAGCAGCATCGCGTTTCCTATTTCGACTTCGGCGAGATCGCCATCGCCCGTCAGCTCGCGCAGCTGCACCGCGCCGGCGCCGCGCCCAAACAGATTCAGGAGCAACTCGCCAAACTGCAACGGGCCGTACCGCATGTCTCGCGGCCGATGGCGGAGTTGGGCGTGGTGCTCGATGGCAAGCAGATCTTGCTCCGCCGCGAAGCAGGACTGATCGAACCGGGCGGACAGAAGCGGTTTGAGTTTGAGCCTGACTCTATTGCCGGCGATGGGCCTACGACCATCCTCTCACCCGCGCAGTTCCTCGCCACGGGCGCTGCGGGTTCAACACCGGCGACGACGCTCGCCGAATGGTCGCTGGAACTGGATGAGCAGGGTGACCTCAGCGGCGCGATCGAGATGCTCCGCGCAGCGCTCGCGGCCAGCGGACCATCGGCCGAGTGGTCGTTTGAATTGGCCGAGATGCTCTATCGCCAGGGAGATCTCTCCGCCGCCCGTGAGCGCTACTACATGGCCATCGAGCTCGATGAAGATTTCGTCGAAGCCCGCGCTAACCTGGGCTGCGTATTGGCCGAGCAGGAGCAAATCGAGCTCGCGATTGCAGCGCTCGAAGGGGCCATCTTGCATCATCCCAACTACGCCGACGCGCATTATCACCTGGCGCGGTTGCTTGATGAAAAGTCTGCCGCCAGCGAGGCGGAATCGCACTGGCAGCGATTTTTGGAACTCGCGCCCGATAGTCCCTGGGCGGAAGAAGCGCTGCAGAGGTTAGAGGCCGCGCGGTTGTAGCGCGCGACCCCTGATTTGCCACGCCGCCGAAGACTACAGCGTTTCGCGCGCCGTCTTCGCTTCGCGCACCGCGCGCGAGGCGTTATCGAGAAAGTTCTCGATCTGGTTCAAGCCGCGGATCAGCATCGCGTGGCCATCGACGACGATCGAGTCGATCTTGGCATCGTCGATGGCGCGGGCCAGGGCCGACATGCGGGTCGCTTGCTCGCGAATCCGTTCGAGCACGCCGGTCATGCGACTGCTGGTGTAGGGTTCCTTGCGGGGCACGCGATCGTCCATCAGATCCGGCTTCTTGGCTGCTGCTTTCTTCTTTCCCACCTGAACACCTCCTACCAGTGAATGCAGCCCGGCTTTTTTAGGATCGTAATTCTAAAAGCGGGGCCGCGAAGAATGAAACATTTCCTCCGTAGTTATGCGAGTTTTTGCTGAGGCCGTCAAGCGGGTTTCGTGACAAAGTTATCAGGAAGTCTTGACAAATAGTGAACAGTTGTATAGTATCTGGGCCAGGAAGGATGGCTGTACATAGGTCCGATTTACTACGCAGTTCACAAGGAGTATCGCATGAGCGCTTCACTGAATCGTCTCGATTCCCAGCGTATTCTCGCGCTTTACGAGCAAGGCTACTCGCAGCGCTGGATCGCCCGCCGGCTGGACATCGCGCCGCGCACCGTCTTTTGCCGTTTGCAAGACCTGCTTGGCCAGGCACCCACGGACTTCGTGGAAATTGATCCGACTGTGACTGAAGAAACGCCGCCGGGCTTCGATCCCGCGAATCTCCGCCGCTGCCGCGGTTGCGGCGCAATCGTCTATCTCTGGCCTTGCCTGGCCTGTTGTTTGAGCGTCGAAACTGAATCCGAAACCATTCACTAAAGGGAGCAAGCCATGTTCATTCGTGACCGCATCAAGAATTTCCGCCGCGTGGCAGCCCGCGAATTGCAGCCCAATCCGCGCAACTGGCGAACGCATCCGCCGGAACAACAAAACGCACTCCGAGCGCTGCTGGCCGAAGTGGGCTATGCCGGCGCCCTGCTTGTTCGCGAACTCGACGACGGCGCGCTGCAATTGATCGATGGCCATCTGCGGGCGGAAACCACGCCCGATCAACTGGTCCCGGTGCTGGTGCTCGATGTGACGGAAGACGAGGCTCATAAGTTGCTCGCCTTCTGGGATCCGCTCAGCGCGCTCGCGGGCCGCGATGCAGAGCGGGCCCGTGCATTGGCGGCGGAAGTGGAAACCGCCAGTCCTCATTTGCAGGCGATGCTTGAGCAACTTCGCGGGGAGCAGAGCGTAGCGGCAGAGAAGCCAAACGCTCCGCTGGAATTGGCGGCCTCGTATCAACTCGTCGTGCAATGCAACGGCGAAGACCAACAGCGCGAGTTGTTCGAGCGGTTCACTGCTGATGGCTTGATCTGTCGCGTGCTGACGATGTGATTCAGGCTTCCAACATTCCGAGAAGGAATAGTCCCATGCCGTTCTACACCGCTTCTGTCCAAACGCCCATCCGCGATAGCTTCCGCGTTCGCCAGGTAATCGGCATGTTCGATCTGCCAGAGAAGAAGACCTGGGGCGAGACGTTTTCCGCGGAGCTTCCTGGGCTAGAAGAAGACTGGACCATCGGCTGCATCGTCGGGCCTTCAGGCAGCGGCAAGACCACGCTCGCGCGGGCTGCCTTCGGCCCCGCGCTGTACGAAGCAGCGCCTTGGCCTCACGATCAAGCCGTTATCGACTGCTTGGGAAGTGCGCCGATTCAGCAAATCACGCACGCCCTGACCGCCGTCGGTCTCGGCAGTCCGCCGGCCTGGCTCAAGCCATTCGCGGTGCTCAGCAACGGCGAGAAGTTTCGCTGCGAACTGGCCCGCGCGCTGTTATCAGCCGGCGATGGCTTGCTCGTGTTCGACGAGTTCACCTCCTTGGTTGATCGCAACGTGGCGAAGATCGCGAGCGCCGCGATCAGTCGCTCGATCCGCTGCGGGCGGTTTGGTTGCCGGTTCGTGGCTGTCACTTGCCACGCCGATGTCGTCCCTTGGCTGGAGCCGGATTGGGTACTTGATCTCAGCAAGAATGAAATTGATGGTCCTCAATTGCAGCGGGTGCGTCTTCGGCGACCGCAACTTCGCCTGCAAGTCACCCGCTGTCCGCAAAAACTCTGGGGCCTGTTTGCCCGACATCATTATCTAAGCGGCGGCCTGAATGCGGGTGCGACTTGCTTTGCCGCCTGGCTCGAAGATCGTCCGATCGCCTTCTGTGCCCTCGTGGCCGTGCTGGGCAGGAAGGGACACAAGCGAATCAGCCGGATTGTTACGTTGCCCGATTATCAAGGCCTGGGCATCGGCCTGCGGTTGGCGGAACGTGTGGCGGACTTTGCTCGCTCGCAAAATTCGCGGGTGAGTATCACCGCCAGTCATCCCGCCGTGATCGCCGCCTGCCGCAAGTCGCCCCTGTGGCAGCTCCGGTCGTTCAAGCCGCTGGGCAATCTCAGCCGGCAACGCTTCGAGCAGCGGACGATTCCCAGTTCCGCAGGCCGGGGCGTAGCATCGTTTGAATATCTGGGCCTGCCCGTTATCGAGGAGTCGTTTCAATGAATCAATCATTTTCGCATGGATTTAGATTTACTTCGGCAATGCTGCGCGAGTATCTGACCAACCGTCGCGCTCCAGTTGCAGACAAAGTAGAACAGAATTCCCCTCTGCCACTGTGGGTTCCTCATCAACCCTGGCCCAAACAACAAACCTTTCTCGACCTGCAATGCCTGGAAGCGCTGTACGGCGGCGCGGCCGGCGGCGGCAAGAGCGAAGCCCTGCTGATGGCCGCGCTGGAGTATGTCCATGTGCCCGGCTATGCCGCGCTCATCTTGCGGCGAGATACGCAGCGGCTGAACCTGGCCGGCGGGCTGATTCCCCGCTCGCACGAGTGGTTATCAGGGCAGGGGGCAACCTGGCACGGTTCACAAAAGCGCTGGTCGTTTCCGACCGCTGCCGAGCCGGCCACGCTGACGTTTGGTTATCTGCGCGATCGGCACGACAAGTATCGCTACGGCAGCAGCGAGTTTCAGTACATTGCCTTCGATGAACTGACTGAGTTCCCCGAAGAAGATTATCTGTTCCTCTTCAGCCGGCTGCGTCGAAAGCGCGGCCTCGACGCGCCGCTGCGAATGCGGTCCGCGAGCAACCCGGGGAACATCGGCCATCTGTGGGTGCGGTCGCGATTCATTCATCCCGATGTATTATCGGCGGTGCGTGGCGAGATCGACGGTGCGCACCAACCACAAGTTTACTGGCATCAAGGGCTGGCCTATGTTCCCGCGCGGATCGGCGATAATCCGGCTTTGAATGAACACGAATATCGCCAAAGCCTGGTACACTTGCCGCCGCTCGTGCGCGAACGGCTGATGCACGGCGATTGGACCATTCAGGAGCAAGGTCTACTACGGGCGGAATGGCTGCGCTATTATCAACTGACGGGCAGCGGGACCGCGGGTGAAGCGTTGCACCTGTTATCGCCGGCGGGAGCGATTGCGGCGAGCATCCAGGCTCGCGATTGCCGGCGATTCGTGACCATCGATCCGGCCGGGACCAGCGCCGACCGCGCTCGCGAACGACAAGGCCGGCCAGCCAGTTGGACCGTCGCCCAAGTTTGGGATCAGCCGCGCGGAGCGCTTTCGCACCTGTTATTGCTGCGACATCAAGTCCGCGAGCGCGTGGGCTTTGATGGCTTATGCCGCATGCTGACCGAGATCCATCAGCAATGGCGACCAGGTTCCCTCTGGATCGAAAACGAAAAGCTGGGCCAGGCCGCCGTCGATGTTCTCGGCAAACGCCTGCCGCTGCGCTGCATCTCGACCCAAGGCCGCGACAAGATCGCCCGCGCGGCGATGCTCCTCGACAAGCTGCAGCGCGGCGAAGTCTGGCTGCCCCAGCACGACCTGCAGTGGCGGCCGTTGCTCGAATCCGAATGGCTCGCCTGGACCGGCGACCCGCTAGAGCCGGCCGACCAGATCGATGCCGCCGCCTATGCCGCGATCCTGGCCAGCCGAATCGATTCGTCGCCGCTGCAACTCAGCACGTTATCGCTGCCGGGACCTGGGGCGCCATTTCCACTGCACTGAACTATCCCCATTGACTGAAGGCCCCACTCGGCTGAAGACCCCGCTCGACTGAAGAAGCGCCGCGAGCTGCGTAGGTCAGGCACGGTATTCCGTGCCTGACTGAATGCGTCGCAGGCCAGTTTCTCACTTCCCCACGTTAGCGGCAGGCATTGTCAGGCATGAGTACATGCCTGACCTACCTGACTACCTGACTCGAATCCCTGCAGGATTTCCTCGGGAAGTGGGGCGTCGAAGTCGTCGGGCACCCGGAACTGGCCTGCACACCGGCCTCGGGGCCGGGATGGCGAGGCCTCGGCCGACAACGGGACTAACTCGGCGATCGGTTGGCCATCGCACACGATAGTCAGCCGCTCGCCAGCCCGGACCCGCTCCAGCAGTTCGGCGGACTGCTGCTGCAGCTCGAGGGGCGTAATGGTATTCATACTACCAATGTAATCGGCCTGGGACGCGAGAACTAGATAACAACAGCCGCGTAGCCTGACTGAATGCGGCGCGGGCCAATTTTTCACTCCCCCGGCTCTTCGCCCTCCACGTGGGCAGTGATGTCGCCCCAGCCGGGCAGAAAGTCCACCGAGAAATTTGGGCACATCGCTCGCATCATCATCTCCGCCGCATAACGCTAAAGCTCAGGCGCCGGGGCCGGCTCAGCAACATTTGAATTCTCAGAAACCGGTGTGGCGGCCCCGGTCGGCTGTAGGGCCTGGTTTGGCGTCACTGCACTCTGCTCGTCGGCAAAGGATATGAACCTGAGGCCGCTGCGTTTCTGCTGCTCCTGAATGTCGCGAAAAATCGCCCAGAGATCGTAGTTGAAACGCGCGGCATGTTCACCCCGAACGCGTCGAACTTCATCCACAATCGGATCATTCATGAAATCACCCTCCTCAATTCTTCGGGAGTACAGATGATAGGCATCTTGTAGCCTTTACTGGCACAAGCGGCTTCGATTACGGGCCGCATCGTCGCATTGGCCATATGCCGGCAATTCCATGTTAATAGATAGGGCAGCTTTTGTTCGGCTGCGATGGCAATGTGAAGCGCATCATCGGCCGCTTTTTCGGGCAGGGCTTTTGCCTTTAGAAGCTCCGTAGCCAAGCGCACGGCTGCTTCGGTCGTGTCCAACAGAACCATCGCCTTCAGAATCACGAGACGCTCTTGGGCCGCCTCGGCATCGCCACTCCCCGCTTCCTGAAGCACGAGCTGCGAGGTGCAAAGCTCGAAATCCGCACGTGCTTGATCCCACCATTCGTGCGTGATCTGCTGGTGGGCGGCAATCACGACATCGCGGTTGGGTCGCGCCGTCAGGTAACTGACGACGGTGGTTTCGATGTAGACTCGCTCGGCCATGATCGCCTTTTATCTTGTAGGTTGGCCAGGCTTCGCGCCTTCCGCCGCGTGTGGTCGCACCGCGAGTGTACCATCGGACCGTTTATTCACGTCAGTGACCTTACCGCACGCGGGACAGATCAACTCACCAATACCAGAGCATCCTCAGCCGTTCGGGCATCGACCTTGAACTCGTGGTTGCTGCACCAGACGCACCAGCCGCGTAGGTTAGGCATGGTATACCGTGCCTGACTGAATGCGTCGCGGGCCAGTTTCCCACTCCTCCACGTTACCGGCAGGCCTTGTCAGGCATGCGTACATGCCTGACCTACCTGATTGGCCTCATAGCCGAATGACCCAGCTGTGGTTCGGCGTCCGAGCTACATCCCGTCGGCGGCCATGCGGAGGCAACTGAACGCGATGTACTCGGGCGAGAACCGCGGCCCGTCCGCCCCGGCCAGCCACTCGTCGAAGGCGTCGGCCTGTGCCTCGACTGCCGCCCGCATTGCGGTCAACTCCGTCGCGGGCGTCTTGGCGACGATGTCCTCGCGGATCAGATCGTCGCCCACCCCGAACTGCTCGGCCAGCGGGACCAAGTGCCGCAGCGCGGGCGGGACCGCCGACGGGTCCAGGCGGATGGTGGGCCGGTTCTCGGCGGTGAGGCCGTACTTGGCCCGCATCTCGCCGGCCGGCAGCACCTCGAACTCGGGCTTCCGCTTCCGCGCCATAGTGCGCCCTCCGGCCGCCGAACGACAAAGCTCAGCAGCCGGGGCCGCTGAGAAAACCGTGAACGCCGAAAAATCGAAATGCGGCCCCGGTCTGCTGAAGCGACTTGTTATGCGTCTGAAGCGCCCAAACGCTCTCGCAACCGCTGCGCCCCGTAGTCTCCACGAATGCAGAACTTGCAAGTACAGAACGGCGGCTTCCCTTTGGCGGTCGGAGAAAATCGCCATCCGATTACTTGTGGGATGCTTCGCGTCTTGTGAATCTCGCTAGCCTCAATGCGCCGCGGTATCACGACCTCCCATCCCTGTGCATCCTCGGCGGCCATGAACTCGGCAACTGCCTCGGATGCCGACATCCACCGGTGCCCTTGGTTGTAATGGCCTACCCAGACGCGCTCCTCATCCGGAATCCGGAAGTAGACGCCGCCAATTCGTCCCTGATTGCGTCGCTTCAACTCCCGCAGCCATTGGTGCGAGACATAGAAATTCCGAGTCACGGGGACAGCGAAAACGCCGCCCGGAAAGTCAGCGACCGCCCGCCGCAATCGACGGATGCCGTTCCGCCGGACCAGGGCAAGCCGCGATTCAGGGGCGAGATGCACAAACATCGCCATCCGAGGCTACCTCTGACGCATAACTACTTATTATCTTGCGCAACACGAGTGTTATCGTAAGGCTCGCCGAAGGGGAGTCAATCGGCGCAACTTGTTTTATTGAAATGCGTTCCCATCAGCAGTCTGATTAATAACAGGAACGGCAATTCTTGCGCAGCGGTCAGCTTGGCGACGAGGGGGACTTTTTTTGGAATGCTTGGAAACCGTTCAGGCTAGCACAGGGCTCGCGATTTTCCCGCCCTCAGCCGCGGCAGCGGCGTTAGATGCCTAGCCCACGGCGTGAGCCGTGGGTAAACGGTCCCATCAAACGCAAAAGCCCTGGAAGGGGCGCTAGAACTCAGGTGCGAAATTACGTCCTCGAATCTATCGCCCCTACCGGGGCTAGCCCGCATTTCTCACCGCGCGGGCGGGTTTTTGCTTTGGTGGTTGGCCAGGATTTTCTGGCTGCTGAGTTCCGTGCGGCGAGCTTTGCTGACCTCG
>JAYTUF010000131.1:0-2718 GCA_043744755.1 Anatilimnocola sp. | reverse complement strand
ATGCATGTCGTGATCGGCAGCGGCAACGGCTTCTTTTCCGCGAGCTTCTCCGCGGCGTGAAAACTCGCCGATCTTCACTTTGGCCTTGGTGTCCAGCGAGATCCGCAGTGTTTGTGGATCAGCTGCGGCCTGCGCATGCACCTGATTGAGATGCGCGAAGATCGCGTCGGTCTCGGGAATTTTTTTGAGGCTTCGTCTTGCGGACGCGCCGCAACCGAAAGCCCAGCCGATTCAGGATGTCGTGCACCGTACGCTCGGCGGGCACGGGGCCGGAGAGCTGCGCCGCCTTCCCCACCAACTGCTCATGCACCGCTTTGGCCGTCATTCGAGTATAGGCCAGCGCCGTTTGAAATTTCGGATCCGCCTGGCTCGCGGGCTCCACCAAAGCCTCGATCTCTGCGGTCAACTCGGGGATGATCTCTTCTGTCTTGTGACGGCCCCGCGTCGAGTAATCGTCAATGCAGCGAATGCCTGAGCGCCGTTCCTGCAAGCCGAGTTGCACGGCCGCGCGTCCCCAGCCAAACACGAGTTCTGCCCGTCGTGGGTTCCTCGCGCAATACTGCTCGGCCACCTCCGCCTGCAACTGCCGCCGCAAATAGCCGGTCAGCTTCGAAGCCGCCGACCTGATCGTCTCTCGTACCTGCTCCGTCAATTCGGTTGACATCGTCCCGTCCCTGGACTGAATGAAGTTGGAAACCCGCCCCAACTCCCTTTCTACGCCAAATCGCGGAAAATCAGGTAGATCAAAAAACGCGGCCTGCCTAGGTACGAGCCAGACCGGTTATCGTCCCTTACGCAAACACCGGTGTTGCCGGCCGGCTCTCTTGGTCCTTTGGGGCCAACGGTCACTGAGCTGCGATTCGAACTGCCCATTTATTGTGTAAGACTGCATAAAGGCCTTCCGTATCCTTTCAGGTACATGACGATAACACGGAAGGATCTCGGAAACCCTTTACGATGCGCATCGTCCTGCAAATGAAAGGCTTACGCCGAGTCGGCATTTCATGGCATTTGGGCCAATCGTGGACTATTTGATAGATGTGAAATAGTTCTGATAGATAAGGAAAAGGAAGGAGGGCGGGGGCCTTCGCCCCCGCCCTCCTTGTCACTCCGCTAAGCAGCATCAGATCGATTGTCGGCTTCATCATCATCCTGCTTCGGGGCATTCGGGGCATTCGGGGCATCGGCCTGAGCAGCCGCCGCTTTTGCAAACTCCAGCGCTTTCCGGATGGTCGGTTCCGTTCTCTCAAAATGGGCGACCGCCATCTTCATCGTGACGTTAGGCTGGCTCATGAACTCGACCACCGCCTGGGCATTCGCACGGGACCAATTGGGCAAGGTAAGACGGCTGATCGCCTTTCCAAACGCATCGATACCGAATTTCTCCTTGGCGTACTTCAGCGCCGCCCGAATAGTAGGCGACGTCTTGCCAAAGTGTTTCGCCGTAACTTCCATCGAGGCATGACTGCGAAGGCGGAACTCGGCGACCGCCTGAGCATTCGACTCCGCCCATGATAAGGTAACCGGAACGTCGAAATGATCCTCCGTAAACCACGCCGGCCCTAACCCCGCAAAGCGGCCCGTATCGACCGCAAACTCGTTGGCTTCCGCCGCCATCTCGTCATCCTCGATGGCACCTTGGATGTCCAGGCGAGCGCGGCGGCGAGGATTCGCGCAAAAACGGGCGGGCGCTGCTTCGAGGCTAGCCGGGCGACTCTCAGAATCACGGACGAACAGGTCCAAATTGCCCGCCAGCGCACCAAGTTTGCAGGTACGGACCATCACATGCCCGGCGTCATCACAGGAAATCGAATCGATATGATGAGAGAGCATGAGGTTCATTGCCGAGGCATTACTGCCATTCAGCATCGTCGCTAGTTGCTGCAGGCTCTGAGAAATGTCAGCTGGGTCGAGAACCTGTTGCCGCTGCTGTTGGCCCGCCTGCCGCGATGAGCGATCGGCATCAATTTGCCGGATGCGGGCATTTGCGCGTTCGAATTCTGCCTCAACACTCAAACGAACAATTGAGGAAAGAGAGGGATTCCCCAAGGATTGGACCCAGCCGCGGCAACGCTCCTCCAATTCACGCTGTTCCGCCAACAAAGCCGCGGTCGGATCCGGCTGCAACGCATCATGCGATTCGAGTTCGCGGCGAACGATCTCGATAAACTCAACCATGGCCGGATGCTCTGGGTTGCAATCATCGAGGTGTAGACGCGAACGCATCAGTCCCACCACCGTTTCCCGCAGCCAAACTTCGGGCACGCGCTGCCGATTGTGACACAGCCCACCCGCAATTCCGGAGCAACCATAATTCACGTAGCGCCGCTCTTCACCGGCGGCAGTCTCGTAGGGAGAACTCGATTGTGCGATCATCCGCCGCTGGCAGTGAGCGCAATACACCAGGCCCGTCAGTGGATACTTCAAAGCCAGGCCAGGTGCGGCGATGCCGACAATTTGCTGCTGGGACTCGTCCCGCTTAGGGCGTTTGTCCCGGCGAGCTTGACGAATCGCCTGAACTCGGTCCCAGCGCGCCCGTTCGATGATCGGCTCACAAAATTCCAGGATATGCAGCCATTCGTCCTTAGGCAGTGGCCGAATCACGCGGACATCATCGACGGGCGCAACCAGCCTTCCGCTCAGGTGCTAGCAACGGGAATCTCGGCATTTTCCCTCGTGATTCAACGGGACCATGCACTTTCGGCTGGAATTAAACAG
>JAYTUF010000130.1:0-10631 GCA_043744755.1 Anatilimnocola sp. | reverse complement strand
GAGTCTTTGGCGAAGAGAGGTATTCCAAAACGGAACGATGTCACTCGCCAAAGACTCCCGACCCCTGGCACTCAGGGCGACTTGGTTTCAGCCCGAGTAATGGTGCCGGCAATGGTGCCGCCATGTTCTTTATTGGCAGTCTCCCACCAGCGGCCGGTGTAAACGTCGTCGAAGAACATGATCCGGGCCGACCAGTTGGCGTTCCCTTGGCCCGTCTTGACGTTATCGAGAATGAGCACGGCCGTATCTCCCGCGAACTTCACGGTGCAGGGAATGGGAAACTCCAGCTCTCGGTCGCCGGCCTTGAAGACCGAAACCACCGACCACTTGCCATCGTCCCCTTTCACCGCGCGGGCGATCCTGTACGAATCCCCTTCCTTCTCACCGCCTAACTTTCCCTTAGCCACCGGCGCCCAAGTTCCTTTGAGCGTGGCGTTCTTCAGCATCGCAACGAATTTGGCTTCGACTTCCTTGTCACCTTGAGCTAGTGCGGGAGAAATCGAAACGCCGAGGCTGGCAACCAGCAACAGCGGGACGCACCAATAGAATACAAGCGACTTCATGGAAGCATCTCGAAGTTAGAGGAACCTGAGCAGAGTCTGGAGTCGCCCATTTTATGGTGGCGACGCTCAAACAAGCAACCAATCCGTGGCCACTCATGGCCCCCAGCACCCAGTCGAGCGAGGCTTCTGCCTGAGGAGTCGAGATTGGCGATGGCCAAGTGCTCGCTATTACGAAAGCAATCGCCCGGTGATCGATCCGCTCCACCCGATCATCACCCCCGCTACCCGCCGAGTTTTGGGTAGGTGGTTAGGCGATGGGTCCCTCGCAGAATCACAATGGTTCAAGCTACGGCATCCTGCCAGAAAATCCTTATCACCAATCGAAAATGGCCGGACCAACTCTCACATCAACACTGGCTTTGGCCTGTGGCGCCCCCGCCGAGGCAAAGCCTCGACAGTGCCACCCCGCCGCTGGAAGAACATTAAAAGCAATTTCACGCGCCGCTGGCTGGACCACGGTGGCCGCGAACAGCCGCGGCGAAAATCGCGCGTCCGGGAAAAACGACGCGGTGTCTGGCAACGACGTTTTTGGGAACACACGATTCGCGACGCTGATGATTTAGAGAACCATTTCGATTACACCCACTACAACCCAGTGAAACACAAGTATGTCACGCGGCCACGCGATTGGCCGGCGTCAACCTTTCAGCGCTGGGTGGCGAGGGGTCACTACGACATCCATTGGGGAGCGGGTTACATTCCGCCGGAGTTGCCGGGAGACGCGGGGGAGTGAACCCGCGCGGCAAGCTCCGTCTGGTTAGCTTCCCTTGGTCAGGGCGGAGTACCGACCTGACCTACAGAACTTGACAACCCTGCGGCTGCGTGCCTTGCGTCCCCGTTGAGCTGCCTTGGCCTTTGCAGAACGCCGACGATCCTTGTCTTGATGCGACACGCTCGAATCCTTTCGAGTGAGTGTGAGTGATGTTCAACTGTGGTAAGCCGAAGCATCGCCATAACACTCCGTCGCATCAAGACTTATTTTCGCTCCTTAAAAAGGGTTAACGGCGTAGCGTGGCACCCGCCCGCATTGTTGCGATAAGACGATTATTGCTTCATCCAATCGGTGAAATTGGCCAGCAGTGAGTCAGCACTCGCTGCTGCGTAGTCCTGCTCGCTTTGACGGCTTGCCCGAGCCTTTCGCAGGCGGTCGGGTGAGAGCGTAGATTCGACATCAACCGAGTCGCTTGTTTCCAAAGTCAACCGCAAAAGCAGGTCACCGGGTGAATCCAGGGAAGAGTTCAAACGCAGTTCAGCGCGCAAGGATTGGTTCTTGGTTTCGCTTACAAACGACTGCCGAAATGCTCCAAAGATGCCGGCCGGCAAAATTGAAGAAAGGTTCCCGCCAGAGAATCGTGGGGATCCATCGTCATTGTCGTCATCAATTCCGAAATCATCGTCTAATTCGTGATCGAGCACGTCGTGGTCGTGGTGATCATGCAAGTCACCTGTGATCTCTGACCCGCTCACTTCCGCGAGATCGACGTGGTCAATAATGGTGTAGTCACCCTCATAATTGGCGCCAGCCGGACCTGGCTTACCTCCACCATTGCCACCGCCACCGCCGGAGTCATTGTCGACGATCGTAACGACGCCTGTATTATCTGCGATCGAGTCCGTGCTCGTGATTATGACGGCAAACGTCTCGTTCGCTTCGGCCGTGTTATCGCCGATAATGGTCACCGGAATTGACGCCGAGGTTTGGCCGGCTGGGATTACCAGCGTACCCGTTGTCGCCTGATAATCGACTCCCGATGTCGCGGTGTAACCACTGGAACTGGTCGCATAGGTGACCGTCACGGCGCGATTCACAGGTTGCGCTAGCGAAACAGACACAATCGCCGTGGAATAGCTTACGACTCCCCGTTTACTGACATTTGCTTCGGTAACGCTGGTGTCGCTAACAGTCAGCAACGCATCGTCATTGGTGATCGAACCAGCTCCTAATCCGTCGCCAATTAGCGAATTGGTAGAAGCGTTGCTCAGGAGCAGGTTGAAAACATCTGTCGGTTCGGAAACGGCGTCGTTCAGGATCGGAACTGTCACCGTTTGAGTCGCTGCCCCGCCGGGCGTGAATGTTAGCGTACCCGTGGTCGCAGTGTAGTCGGAGCCTGCAACCGCTGAACCATCGGCCGTCGCAAACGTCACGGTCGCGTTTTGCGTAATCGAGCCATTGAGCCGGACAACAAAGCTCGCGGTTCCGGCACTCTCACTGACGGTTACGTCGTCAACGGAGAGCGTGGGTAGCGTGCCGGGGTCAACGATGTTCCCTGAGATGGAGAACTGTCCCAGGCTGTCGTAATCGGTGTAGCCCGTGGGGGTGGAAGATGCAGGATTTCCAACGCCTACTCCGTCGACCCGTACGAAGTAAGTGCCGGCAGCAAGATTGAGCGAAAACGACGCGTTCAGCGCATCGAGCGGATTGGA
Source organism: Anatilimnocola sp. (assembly GCA_043744755.1). Classification (GTDB taxonomy): domain Bacteria; phylum Planctomycetota; class Planctomycetia; order Pirellulales; family Pirellulaceae; genus Anatilimnocola. The sequence continues at coordinate 7,644 of JAYTUF010000130.1, read as the reverse complement.
CGATGCTACGAGATTGCCTGCGGCGTCCAGCAGATCGGCCTTGATGTCGAGATTGGGGCGCAACGTCGCTGGATTCACTGTGAGAGCCACCGCACCAGCACCCGTGGTGAACGAGAATACGTCAACGTCCGTTCGTGTGGCGACGATTCCACTTCCACTGATCGCCGTTCCCGCGACAACCAGGGGAGTGGCGGTCGTGATGGTGCCGCCATGATCGTCATTGCGATAGCCAAAGCCATTTTTGGTGCTAATGATGTTCAGATCATCCGGGCCATAGCCGTAGTTGGCATTGGAACCACCGTTATTTGTGTTGTAGTATTCGCCCCGATCCCAGGTTGTTACGCTGCGGTTGTAGCTACTGCCCATGATGGGTGCCCAACTCGTATTACCGCTGCCGTGCCCAGAGTAGTATTCCACATCGTCAGAAGTGCCAGCGACCCCGTCAGTGCCAAGCGTACCGTCGTGAGCCAGATATAAGCTGTGCCCGGTTTCGTGGCTGATCGCTTCAGCAACGCCGCTTTCGCTGCTGTTGTAAATGAAGACTGGCTCGTCGTAGAGGTCGTTAAAGCTGCCGACGTAGGCAATACCACCGCAGCCGCAGCGAATCGTCGTGGTTTCGATTGTCACGACGGCTCGCACGCCCCATTTCGTATCGCCGGAAACTTCGCCTTTGCGTAGATCGTTCACCGGTGGTTCAACCGTGGTGACGTTGACATTGAAGGGACTGTAGTCCTCGGCGACTCGCAGCCAGATACGCTGGATCGTCGCCAATTCAGTATCTGAAAAATTGGCCCGGTCGCTGTCGAGGCTCCACGCGGGCGAATTGATCGGGTCTTCGCCGTAGTAGCCAGTGTTCCAGGTCGTGCCGCTCGTCACATGACCGTCGAAATCGAGATAGATCGTGTGATTGGCGCCCGGCAGACTGCTGTAAGCAGGAACCGCCAAACTCAGGCACATTCGCGATTCGAGGATTTCGACGGTAAGCCGCCGCTCTCGCTTGACTCCTGTACGATACCTGGGCCTCGGATCAGATAAAACATGCTGTCTTGAACGCATGGGAATCGCCTATTACACAGCCTTAAAGAGAAGTTGAGCAGAGTCTAGCAAAATCGCTGCAAAGCAACAACTATCTCGTTGGTTGATATTTGCAACCCTGCTCAGCTTCGGCGCGTTCACGTCAGTTCGTCACCGCGACTCTGCGGCGGGTCGCACGGCGTGTACTCACCCGTGTCTTCTCTGGGCCTTATGAGATATTGTTCCGGGCCGCGGTCGGTGAATGGGCGTTGCTGGACGCGATTTGAAAATGGGTGGTCTATCCTGGGCCATTTTGTCGGTCCGCAATGGGGCGATCTAGCAAACGTGGAGCTTCTCGCGGGCACTTCTGGAAATGTCGTCTCGTGGCAGACTGTGAGTACACACCGCGCCACCTGACGGTCCGTCGAACACGCTGCGAGCAGCGTGGCGAAATCTGGGAACGGACAGTCGCGATCTGCTGACCTCCCTGATCCCCGACCTCCCGACTCCCGACTCCCGACTCCCGACTCCCGATCCCTCAATCCTCCCAATGCCGAATCAAATCAAACAGAACCTCCGCGGCTGTGCGCAACTGATTCACGTCGATCCATTCATCCTTCGTGTGGGCCTGGGCGATGCTGCCGGGGCCGAAGACGACGGTGGGGCAGCCGGTGGCGGCGTAGTGCGGCGCGTCGGTGCCGAAGGGGACGCCGATCCGCGCACCGGCCGTGCTGGCGTGGTGCTGAATCGACGTGGCCAGCCGTTCGGCGAGCGGGCCGTTGTGATCGTCGCTGAGGCCCTTGCTGAGCATGAAGGGGCGGTCGTGAATTACCGGCGTGCCGGTGGTCACAAATGAATTCAAGTGGGTGACGGCGTGGGTGAAGGCCGCCTCCGGATCTTCGCCGGGCAGCACGCGGCGGTCGATCTCGATGGTGCAGCGATCGGGAACGGTGTTCACGCTGATGCCGCCGCCGATCACGCCGACGCTGAGCGTGGGATGGCCGACGAGCGAATGGCTCGTCAGGTGCGGCACCACATCGCGGGCGTATTGCTCCAGCACCGTCAGCACGCGGGCCATGTGATAAAAGGCGTTGTCCCCTCGCTCCGGCTGCGAACTGTGGGCAGCCAGACCCGTCGTGTGACACCGCCAGCGACACGCGCCTTTGTGGGCGACGACCACGTTCAGCTCCGTCGGCTCGGCAACGATCGTCGCATCGGGCGACCGATTGAGTAGCTTTGAAGGCGTATCTTTCCGCCCCATGTAAGTCTCGGCCCAGTGCGTGGCACCGGTGAAGCCGTGCTCTTCGTTCACGGTGCAAGCCAGAATGATGGTGGGCCGGGACGCCGGTCGTTCATCGGCGACCCGCGCGACGGCGGCAAGCATGGCGGCCATGCCACCCTTGATGTCGCAAGCGCCGCGACCGAACAGGCGGCCGTCCTCGATATTCGGCGAAAAGGGATCAATCTCCATGCCGTCGATGGGTACGGTGTCTTGGTGGGCTTCAAACATCAGCACCGGCCCGCCCTCTTCCGGCGGCGTTGTTCCCTCGACGCGGACGATGATGTTCTCGCGCAGCGGCGCCACCTGAAAACGTTCGAACGGCAGCGATAGTCGACGGAACAGCGTTTCGAGATAGGCCGTCACGCGATGCTCGTAATAGATCTCCCCGCTGACATTCCGCCCCATCGGATTCACGCTCGGAATCCGCACCAGATCGGCCAGCGTCTCGACGACATCCAGCGGCATAATCGTCCCTTCGCAGCAGTATTCAGATAAACCGAAACGGCATTGTAGTGCGCAGCGGACGAAGGCGAGAGACGGGAGGCGGGATTCAGGGACCAGGGGTCAGGAGTGGTGACAGGCCCGTCGTTGGTCGTGTTTGCGGTGGAGAGGGATTTGACGGTATCATCTCTTACTTCCCTCAACCACTCGGCCCCCACCGACTCTCCGCTCATGGACGCCATCTACGCCATCGCCGATACCAGCGAAATCATCTCCCCGGCCATGATCGTCTTCCGCGAACTCGTCGAGCAAAACCTGCGCGAGATGGTGCGGATTGCCGGCGATCCAGCCCGGCTGCGACCGCATTGCAAGACGCACAAGATGCCCGCAGTGACGAAGCTGCAATTGCAAGTCGGCATTGGCAAGCACAAGTGTGCCACGCTGGCCGAGGCCGAGATGCTGGCGACGGCGGGAGTGAAGGACATTGTTCTCGCTTACAATCCCGTCGGTCCGAACATCGGTCGCGTCGTCCGCTTCAAGCAGAAGTTCCCGCAGGTGATGCTCGCCGTCACCGCCGATCATCCGCAGCCCGTGGCGCAGTTGGGCGCAGCGGCAGCCGCCGCGAACGTACAAGTGGAAGTACTCGTGGACATCGACAGCGGGCAGCATCGGACCGGTTTGCCCGCCGGGCCGCAGGCGCGCGAATTGTACAAAACCATCGTTGGTACCAAAGGCCTGCTGCCCGGCGGACTCCATTTATATGACGGCCAGAATCATCAAACGGAAGCGACCGCACGCCGCGAAGCAGTCCTGGCCTGTTGGGAACCGGCGAGCAAATTGCGCGATGAACTGGTTGCCGCCGGGTTGAAAGTGCCGCGGATCTTGGCCGGCGGCACGGGTTCGTTTCCGATCTTTGCATCATTCCATGATCCCGTCCTTGAACTCAGTCCGGGCACCATCGTGTTTCACGACGCCAGCTACCGCGAGACTTTCCCTGATCTGAAATTCATTCCCGCCGCTCTCTTGCTGACCCGCGTCATCAGCCGGCCCGGACCCAATCGAATCACACTTGATCTGGGCTACAAAGCGGTTGCCTCCGATCCGCCCGCCGGCAAACGGCTAACCTTCCCCGACCTGCCCGATGCGGTCGCCGTGCTGCAGAATGAAGAGCACTTGGTGCTGGAAACATCGCGCGCTAACGAGTTCCAGCCCGGGGACGAACTGCTTGCCATCCCGCGGCATGTGTGCCCCACGTCGGCGTTGCACAAGTCAGTGTATGTCATCGCGGACGGCAAGCTGAGCGAAACCTGGGACGTGGTTGCGCGTGATCGCGTGTTGAGTATCTAATTCCACCATCTCGCAACCTGCACCCCCACCCACACCGCGGCCAGACCCAATAACAAGTTGGCGCCGATGTTAATGACGCCGAGCAACTGCTGCATTGAATTCTTCTCAACCAGGCGGCTCATCGTCTCCCAACCAAATGCGGAGAACGTCGTTAGCCCGCCGAGAAAACCGACCATGATGGCGACGCGCAAGAAATGTGCGGCTCCCGGATCGGCGTGAGTTAAATCTCCTTCGGCCGGCGGAGCGAGATAGAGCACCCGCTGGCCAACAATGCCGACGAGCAGGCAGCCGAGCACATTGGCAACGAGTGTCCCCCAGGGAAAGCTCTTGCCCAAGATGTGCTGTGTCGCGAGGCCGATGCCATAGCGCGTCAGCGCGCCGAGTCCGCCGCCGAGCGCCACTAGCAGGAAGTCTCGCACGGCGTTCATCATTGGACCTGTAGCGGAATTCGCCAGAATTCCAGGGAAGCGGTAAGCCGTCTGAATTCTGGCGAATTCAGCTACGGAGCGGGCTTCAGCGCCGTTTCGACCACAATCTCCGTCACCAAATTGCGAATGTGAAACTCCCCGGCCACGAACTTCTTCTGCAGTTCAGTCCGCTTGTTGGAGCCATACGCCCGCCAAGGTTGCTTGATGAAATAATGAAACAGTTGCTCGACAAACACGGCGTGCGTTTCGTCGCTAGTGGCCAGATAGGCGGCCAGTTCCCGGGCATTCTTGAATTGCTTCTGCTGTCCGGTGCGGGTGAGATAGGAGCCGGTGGCGTCGATGGCCTTCCCTTTCTCCTCCGCGCGGAACCGGCCGATGGCGTCGAAATTCTCGAAGGTGAAGCCCAGCGGGTTAATTAGCTTATGGCAACTGATGCAAGCCTCGGCTTTGGTCTGCAAAGCGATTCGCTCCCGCGTCGTGAGGCTCGCATGCAGGTCCGGCGCGAGCGGTGAAACGGCTTCGGGCGGCGGACGCAACGTGCGGCCGAGCAAACTTCGCGAGATGAACACGCCGCGATGAATGGGCGAGCTCGTCGCCGTGTAAGCAAAGCCCGCGAGCAAATACGGATGCGAAATCAGGCCCGCACGTTGCTCGGGATTGAGAGCCACTTTCTCAAACGGGGCATCTGCGGGCAAATCGGCGCCATACAACTTGCTTAAGCGGCCGTTGAGGTAGATCGAATCTTCATTGAGCAGTCGGCGGAAATCGGACTGCTCGCTCCAGACGATTTCCTCCAGCGATAGCTCCAGTGACGTGCGCAAGTCTGCCGCAGCTATCTCATCGAATTCGGGAAACAGCGATTCATCTTTGGAGAGATCGGGCGCTTGATCCACCCGCAGCCATTGCAGCAGAAAGGCCCGCAACTTGGCGTGCGTCCGCGGGTCGGGCATCATCCGCTGCACTTGCGCACGGACTTGTTCCGGCGTCGCCAGCTTCCCCGCGGCCGCTTCTTTCAGCAGCACCTCGTCGGGCAGACTGTCCCACAGCGCGTACGAGATGCGAGATGCAACATCGAAGTTATCGACTGCTTTATCAGGCTGAGCATTCCCCACTTCGTGATACAAAAACCGCGGTGACTTCAGGACCAGCAGCACGACCCGCTTCAAACCCAATAGCAAATCGGCCGCTTCGTCGAGTTGCTGATCGATATACATCCGCTGCTGCTCTTCGCTGAGCGGGCGATGAAAGGCCCGTTCGGCAAACTTCAGGCAGAAGGTGCGCAGCTTGTCTTTTTGGTCGGCCTTCGTCAGATCGACGCCCGTGAGTTCGCGGGCGTTCTTCACGATGTAGGCCGCCGCTTCGAGCGCCCCATCGGTGGTCGCCTGATCCCAGGCCTTGCTGATCGAAGTCCCCCGTTCATAACCCACGCTGCGATCATCGGGCGGGAACAGCGTCTGCAAACTGAACTGCGTGGGCAACACCCGCGGCGTGAGATTGCGGGCGGGGATCACTTCCTGCGCTCGTTGCGGCGGCTGCCATTCCAGCGCGATCAGGGCTGGCTTGGACGGCCGCTCCTTGGCTTTTTTGGAATCATCGACCCCCTGATTGGCCTTGATGAACTCGAGCTTGAGCGGATAAGCCCGCCCCGCATGCAAGCGGAGCGTGGCCCGATATTCGATGTCCTTGCCGCTCTTCACCTTGGCATCGATCAGCGCCTCGCGGAGGTCGTTGACCCACAGTTGCATCGCGTGATCCGTTTTGACCACGATGTCATAGTTGCCCGTTTCCGGCGCGAGGAGCGAACCTTCCCAGCGGATCGAAAACTCCTGCGGCTCAATCTTTCCGTCTTCGGGACTCTTATCGCCGAAGTCAAAGTTCACCACCGGGTCCACGCGGTCAATCGCCCGGTCGTTGCCTCGCAAGCGGCGGGTCTTGTAATACTCGCCGCGCAAACCGCGCTGGTCGGGCCAGGTCGTGGGCTGGCGAAAACTGCCGATCAAATCGGTGACCGAATTCTGATACTGCCGCACGGTCAGCCGCGCCAGTTCAATCCGCGCGGGCTGATTCCGCAGTTGGGCAGCCGGTGAATAGAACGAGTCGAACACATACCGCGCGACGTTTTGAGCTTCCACCCCATCGACCTTCTCCGGCTCACCCTCGGGCATGGTCTTATCGATCAGTTCCGTCAGTTCCTGCAGCGAACGATCACCCACCAGCGGCTCGGCGAATTCGCCCTTCACGCCTTCGCCTTTGGGACCGTGACATGAGGCGCAGAGCTCCTTGTAGATGACAGTGCCAGAACGAGACTCCGCCGCGGACGCGCGAAACGTAAACGCGAGGCAACTGATAACCAGCAGTCGCGCCAGTCGCGAAGAGGAACTTCGAATCATGAAATCGGTCCAATTGACCACCGCAGACGAACTAGCGGCGGAGTTGCGAGCGGCGGGAGTGAGCTGGCGAGGTGATTTCATGTTATCCCAATCCCCCCGCCCGGCCAAGGGAAAGGCCCGGGTGATAACCCCCAAACCGGCTGCGTTCGCCGGGTGATAACAGTTGTACTTCTCGTGGTGCTAACACTTTTCCGCCTCCGCGTGTGATAACCGCCGCCCGCTTGATAACACCTTTTGATAACCCTTTTTGGCTCGCAGTAATCCCGCTAACGGCTGATCGATAACGACTGGCCTGATAACGGTTTGCGTGCTCTCTCCTGATTCTGATAACCGGCTCGCTTGATAACCGTTGGCTTGAATGGTTGCTCCCTGATAACAGCTCGCTTGATAACGTCTTGCCGGCCTGATAACCCCCAATGCGACCGGTCTAATAACAGCGCCGCTGATAACGGCACGCTCGCACGGGGGCGCGGCCATCGTTTTTCGCGACGCGCGCAGCGACACCCAGCACGTTTTATGTAATACATCTTAACTAACTACTGACAATTTGTCAATGGCTGCGGTGGTAAATCCGAAAGTTCAAATCTATGATTTCAAAACTCAGATTCAAAAGCTCCGGCCGCCGTTGACAGGGCGAGTTGCCTGGACGGTACTCGCGACCGCCGGCCTGGTGCCGGCGGGGCGCTCACTGAGCAGCTACCGAGCCGATCAGTGAGGGCCCCATCGGCACAAGGCCGATGGT
>JAYTUF010000129.1:0-10640 GCA_043744755.1 Anatilimnocola sp. | reverse complement strand
GTACATGACCATAACGCCGACAGAATGCGGAAATCCTTCTCGATGCGCATCGTATTGTAACTGAATGGTTTACGGCGAATCCCGATTCAACGCAAACGGTGTAATTCGCGGGCTATTTGATAGGTATGAAATAGTTGTGATAGATAAGAAAAAGCAGAGGGCGGAGGCTTTCGCCCCCGCCCTCCTTTTACCTACGCGGCTAAGCAGCATCATATCGACTATCGACTTCGCCATCATCCCGCTTCGGGGTGTCGGCTTGAGCAGCCGCCGATTTTGCAAACTCCAGCGCTTTCCGGATCGTCGGTTCCGTTCTCTCAAAATGGGCCACTGCCATCTTCATGGTGACGTCGGGCTGGCTCATGAACTCGACAACTGCCTGGGCATTCGCACGGGACCAGTTGGGCAGGGTAGGACGGCTGATCGATTTTCCGAACGCATCGATGCCGTATTTCTCCTTGGCATAGTTCAGCGCCGCCCGGATTGTCGGAGTCGTCTTGTTAAAGTGCTTGGCCGTGACTTCCATCGACGAATGAGTACTCAACCGGAACTCGGCGACGGCTTGGGCATTGGCTTGTGCCCAGGATAGTGTTTCCGGAACGTCGAAATGGTCCTCGGCAAACCATTCCGGCCCTAGTCCAGCAAACCGGTCCGTATCCACGGCGAATTCATTCGCTTCGATCTCCGCTTCGTCGTCTTCAATGGCACCTTTGATGTCCAAGCGCGCCCGTCGGCGTGGCTTGGCGCAGAACTTTGCCGGCACCGCATCAGATGCGGAGCCTTGCAGGCGACTGGAATCGGTGATGAAGAGCGTCAGATCGCCAGCCAGCGCGCCGAGCTTGCAGGTGCGAATGACCACATGGCCTGAATCGTCGCACCAGATCGAATCGATGTGGTGCGAGAGCATCAGGTTCATCGCGGATGCATTGCCTTCGTTCAACATCGTGGCCAACCGCTGCAACCGCTCCGAAATTTCCTGGGGGTCGAGGACTTGTTGCCGCTGCTGCGTGCCAGCCAGCCGTGCCATTTGTTCGGCCTCGATTTGCTGGATCCGCGTCATGGCCCGTTCCAGTTCACCTTCAATGGTATGACGTACGATCGCCGATAGGTCACGATTGCCGAGCGATTGCGTCCAGCCGCCGCACCGAGCTTCGAGATCATGCTGCTCTGCCTGAAGTGCCGCAGTAGGGTCCGGCTGCAGCGCTTGATGCAACTCCAGTTCGCGGCGCACAATCTCGACAAACTCCAGCAACCTGGTACTGGTAGGACCACAATCGTCTAGTTGGAGACGCGATCGCATGAGGGACACCACAATCCCGCGGAGCCAGTCCTCGGGAATCCGTTTTCGATTGTCGCAGAGCCCGCCTGCCAGCCCTGTGCAACCGTAATGGACGTAGCGACGCACATCGCCCGACACGCTCTGGTACTCCGAACTCGACTGGGGATTCATCCGACGATGGCAATGGGCGCAGAAAACCAATCCCGTTAAGGGATACTTGAGCGCAATGCCGGGCGTTGCAAGCCCCGCGATTGCCGGCTGAGTTTTGGGTTTCTTCGGGCACTTCTCGCGGCGGGCTTGCCGCAGCGCTTGGACCCGATCCCAGCGCTCGCGGGCGATGATCGGTTCGCAAAACTCGGTGATGTGCAGCCACTCCTCTTTTGGAAGGGGTTGAACTACGCGGACTTCATCGACGATGCCGGTGCAGTTCTTGCCCCAGATGTAGTCGCCAATATGCATCTCATTATCAAGAATCTCGCCAATAGTTGCCGGATGGAACGGCTTGAGCTCCTCAGGGATACGGGAATCGTTGTTGAGAGCCTTTGCGATGCGACTCGTGCCGTAGCCCAATTCGTCAGCCAGCCGAAAAATCTCCTCGACGATCCATTTCGTCGCCGGATTTGGTTTCGGAATGCGATAGGCGATTACTTGCAGGCCATTCTCGGTCTTGAAGACGGCTTCCAGATAAAAACCAAACGGTGCGGCTCCACCCGGCCATTGCTTGAGCCGCACGGCGTCTTGCTTGCCACGCAGGACGTTATGTGCTTTGACTTTCCCATCCTCGCTTGCGCGTAGAGCTTCAAACGCCGAAAGTGCCCGGCCACTCGACGACGTCGGGTCGTTAAAGTTCGAGTTGGCGGTGAGGACCAAGACTCCGATTTTTCGCAACGATTCGCGAATTGAATCGCCGTTGTCGGCACGCGTCAAGCGTTCGAAGGTATCGACGAGAACAAGAGTGGCTTGAACAACGCCGGTTTTGAGATCCTTCAACATGCGCTGAAAGCTCGGACGCTTGCGCGTGAATCGAGCCGAAATAAAGTCGTCCCGATAGACGGCAACAATAATCCAAGGCAACCCCAACCGCTTGATCAATTCTCTGATGACCGCTTCCTGCTGATCGGGCGAACGTGGATTCTGACCTTCCTGCGACATCCGCAGGTAGATCACGACCCGATGTGGAATGTAGAGATCGAACTTCGTAACCAACATAACTCACCCCTCAATCCTTGCTGGGCAATGATTTCTGATGTCACGGGCGATCACTCGCGCCAGAAAGTGCATCAGATCGGCCCGCCGCCGTTGGCGGAACTGTTCGATCGCTCGTTCAAGTTCCAAAGCGGAAGGCCTACTGTTGAGGGGAATTCCGGTCAGGCGAATCATCTCGTGCAGCCTCTCGTCCTCACTGGAAAAATCTAAATTTCCGGCACAACTTGAATCGCGGTTGGTGTTGCCGCTCATGTTTTTGTTCCTTTGGGAATGGATTTGAGGCTCATTTGCACGGTTCCAAGCGTGGTTCGGCCTAAGCCCAAATAGCTCGGCAGAGCGAGGTCGAAGGCTACGAGTCGCGGCTGTCTCGGCCACAGCCACGCACAGATTCGCTGGATGGAGCGCGATCCTGCGAAAGGCGTCGTGTCCTCGCCCAGGCCCAAATTCAGCGACTGGAAAAATTTCGTTTTGCTAGCACTCATGGGGAGAGCCGCCACAGCATCGTTGACGCCGTTGAAAGGTTCGCCCCTGCATGGCACGCAGCAACTCGTGCCGCGAGCAAGCGGTTCAAGATCTCACGACGCGAAAAGTTGACCGGAATTCCCCTTGTCTTGTGACGAACACAACTCACAAGTCAAAGGAATGCACCGATGGCCGACGATTTCCTGCAACCGCGCGACGCCGCGCGTCGCTTAGGGATCACGGTCACGACCCTTTATGACTGGCTTAGCCAATCGGACTATGGATTACTCAAAATCCGCGGGGAGCGCGTCACCGTTGACTACTTGCAAGCAGGCCCGTCGGGCCAGGGGCGGATTCGCATCGCGGAAAGCGAAGTGCAGCGACTGCTGGAGTTGATGCGTGTGAAACCGAAACGGATTATCACCCGGCAACCCCCAACCCCGCGAACTGCTTTCCCTGGCATCACTGTTCCATTAGGCCGTCCGAATCAGACTTAACCATAGGTTCACTGCAATGCACTGCCTGTCGCCGCCGTCGCCAGGATTCGGTACAGCGTGCCTCTTTGGGGATGACAGGCAGTGCAAGGATTCTCAGCCAGCATGTCCTCAGCCGCGCTTTCGATTCTGTTGACGCCGGTCCTCGTCACTTAGATCGCGTTTTTCCAAGGCGTTGAAGAACGAAAGCAAGTAGTACAACGCAACAGCCGCAGCCAGCACTCCCCACCAACCGATCGCAGGCGCAGAGAGGAGAGTTGCCGCGACAATTACGATGGCCACATGTCCAAAGTGACGGGCACCGTCGAAGGGCATGTGATCACCGTCGTCCCGGCACGAATGATCGGATGATCTGCGCCAGAGTCTTCAAAATCATTTCGAGGCAATCCTCCAGCCACTGGAGCTGCGGAACATTCTTCGTTTTCATTCGCCTGCAGTGCATAAACATCTCCTTCCAATCCTGAGAAACACGGTATTAAAAACTCGCCGCTTCTCCGGCTAATTTCCGGAAAGGGCGCAGAAAGGCCACCCGCGGCACAACATCGCCCGTTACAGAGCATGCACTTGATGCGGGCAGCAATTATTCGATTGACCAGACGCTCCGGCTACGCCACGTTCTGCAACTGCCTGAGTGAGTCGAGGGCCAGCTTCAGAGACTTCTGGCTTCGCTTCTCGGTTTTGAGGGACCGAATCAACTCCTTGCTGCTGGCCAGAGCGTCCCGCAACTGATCCCGAAGGGAAATGGCCTGTTCCTGCGCGCTGGTTGCCTTGCCAGGAACTTGTTGCTTGCGGCGGCGAACGACTTGCTCTCCCGCAGTAGCGTCCTGCGGAGTCGCGAGCTGGGTTGCCGGCTGTAGGGGTGCCGCGGGCTCCGGCTGACTGATCGACGGTGTGATCCGGTTCACCGAGGTTTCCTTTCGGGGTCTTGGAGCTGGTGAAATACGAGGGCCGTAATCAAGAGGAGATTCAATCCGCAAACAATCGTCCGTTGGCTTGAGCGCCTCCTTTGGATCGAGCAACATCCAGAGAAAGGTGCGATTCGCATCCTGCGCGACTGCTGGCGACACGTTGTCGGGCAGATGGATCTCCGCGAATCCCATCGCAGCGGCCCGAGCGAGGAAGTTTCGGTCCGTACAAATGCGGATGTCGTCGCCCTGCTTGCTTGAGTTGCGCAGGATCATCTCCGCCGGGCGCGGCGTGCTGATCGACGTAGCTCGCAGGATGATGCTGCCGTTAAGGTCGACGGTCACTTCCCGATGAGTATTGCCATTGGGGAGCCGGTGCAAGTTGTCAACCAGGAACTTGGCATCCGCAGTTGAAAGCAGCAGCGTCGATTTGGTGTAGCGGGTTGAGGGAATGATCTGATCGATGTCTGGGAATCTGCCCTCTTTCTCGATCCCAAGCCAGTACGTCCAGGGTCCGACCTGAAAGACGACATTGGTGACACCTTTGTCATCGCGCAATTCGCCGACCTGTACAGGCAGTTCGCTTGGTAGCTCTTTGTTGGCGAAGAACTTCGTGTGCTGCAGCAGCAATTTCTCCTCAAAACCAAAACTGAAGCCCGATTGCTTCAGCATCTGCCGACCGTCCGTGGCGGCGAGAACTCCTTCATTGCCACGGGCCTGTACGCAGCCCAGAGCATAGCGTTTGCTCTCGAAATCCGTCGTCTCATACGCCTCATGCATGGCAGCCAGCAGTTCCGGCTGATTGTCGTTGAACTTCGCGGGCAATTCAGGAAACTGCGGAGCATCGGCGACAGGCTCCGGGGCGTCGTACTCCAAATCATGGAACACTCCTTTCTCCTGCCAACTGGCACCGATGACGCCGGCGCGGCGAGTGTTCAGAAATACGGGCTCGGGTTTGGCGCCCTGTACATCTTCGAGCACATTGATCGGGATCAGCAGGAGTTCGCGATCCTGGGGTTGCGGATCGTGGTATCGCAGGGCGTGGTTCACTCCCTGCGCTTCCACGAACAGGCCATCATCGCCGGAGCGAAACGTCAGTACGGTGGCCTGACGGTTGAAGGTACGCTTGATGATCGAACGAAGTTGTTTGGCCAACAGACGGGTAATCTGAATCATGCGGTACTCCGAAAACATAGGGATTGAATACAGAAACTGCGCCCAGTCAGTCAGGGTGCCCGATGCGCTCGCGGGAGATTCCACCTGGACAAGGATGGCGGGAGACAATGGCGCGTAACTGGAGAGTGTGGGGCGCTTCTAACTGGGCGAGGCTGCGACCAATGGAATGGCGGAGCCTTCCAGCAGTCGAAGGCTGAATGAACTGGATTAAACTTGTGCGCAACCAATCAGGCGGTAGCCATTCGCTACCGCCTTGGAGAAATCGCCAGCTGATCTACGCTGCAAAGCGACGCTGCTGTCGTTCGAGCGCGTCCCAATCAACGACGCTGGGCAGCGAGTAATCGTCGTTCTCGTCAGGATTGAAGACTTGCAGCGGCGTAAAGACGCTGAAACCGCGGCGTTGAATGGTGCTGACGGATTCGCCGGTGGTGTCGGCCACGGCCTGGTTCAATTCGGCTTGGGTCATACGAACACTCCTTGATAGAGACCAAACAAAGAAGGCCCGCCCTGCAAAAGCGCAGGACGAGCCGGAACGGATCGACTGGAGAGAGGTAGAAAGCGAGATCTAACTGGCTGGCGCGAGCCAATGCTCGGAAAGCCAATCCACTTCGGCCGCCAAAGCCTCGCTACGAGAATCGAAGGGCCCAAGCGTGGGGCCTGAGACAGGGGACAGATCGCAAAGCCAGCGCCCCTGCGGATCGGGTTCCACGTGCGAACCCCGGCGAATGGTCAGTTGGCCTAGCTGCGTGAGATCAATCGCCTCGCCGTAGATGCAGCGAGTCTGGCCGCTGCGTTCGATGAGAAGCTGCATATAAGTAGTCAGCCCTCACTTTCCGCGACGCAGGATGTTCCGGCGGGGACGATCAATCAGCAGGCCATCCAGCACTGATTGAACGCCGGAAAGTTGCGACGCCACCTGTTGCCGCACCACCTGGTTGTCACGCAACTGCTGGGGCTCTACCCCGCGGATCACCCGCTGGGCTTGGACCACCAGATCGTCAAGCTGTTCATCCGAGCGGATGTTCAGATGGCGAAAGCGATCAAAGAACTCGCGCAGGTTCTCGACAACCGAGTCGCGAAAGACCTTGGGCTTGCCGTCATCAGTGCCGCTGAGCCGTTCGGTGAGGTGTGAGATCAACTTCGACAGCTCTTCCGTGAACGCCTGCTCCGCCAGTTGCACCGCTTCATCGAAGCGCGCCGCGACCCGGGACGCCTCTTGCTGGTAGAGCTGTGGACTGAGTTGCCGCAGATATTCCGGTGGTTCCACGCTCGGAAAGTCATACGAGACATCGAACCAGCCGCGGAGCGTTGCTGGATAGTCACCACCGTTGAAGAGCGACCCTAGCCGGCGCCTGGCCGCTGCCTTGAGTTCGTCGTACCGAGCGTCAAGGTAAATGACTGCTTCGTCGAGTTCGGCCTTGAGTGACGTCATCTGTACTGTGAATGAACTGATGTCATCCTGCCGGATCAACCGAATACCGCTTTCGGGATACGGCAGTGAGATTCCTTTCCAAAACGCGATCACGCGATGCCGCACCGCGGTCACGGCTTTGAAGGCCGGGTGCGATGTATCGAGCAGCTTTTTGCCGGCGGACAGATAGGCTCGCTCAGCGCCGAATGTGTCGGCCGCCTGAGACTTCTGTTCCTGGGTGAGCGTCTTGCGAGCGCCGAGCCACGTGAACATGACACGCACCGCGGCCATCGTCGCCCGCAGCCGATCACTGGGCGCGGCTTGATTGCGGGCGATCGGGGATTCCAAGAGTGTCGTCATTCAATACTCCAGATGAAGAAACTGAAAACGGTTATCTGACTGGGACAGTTTGCGAGGCGAGAATCGCTACGCTGGCGTTGATTCCAGGTAGCCCTTCCCCAGCTTCTCGGCGATCAGTTTGTCAGCCTGCTGCTGTGCCGCGACACCATCGGCGAACTCCTTTGCTTGCTCCTGGCCGGCAGTGCCGATGCGGCCGAAGCAGACGGTAACTTTGCAGCCGTGGACCGCGCGACGTCCCAGAACTTGGATGAGGAACCAGACACAAATTCAAAGTGACGATTCATACGAAGCTCCTTGTGTGAGTCAAAAAAAATCAGCGACGATTGACGGATAACGCGAGCAGAATGCCGCAACAGACGCTACGTGGGCTCTTGGATGAGCAAAGGAACAGGATTCCCAGGGAACAGCGCTCGCACCTGTTGCGGAATCACCTTGTCAGCGCGATAGGGCAACCGCAAAGCGTGGTTGCGTTTCATTTCAGCGAGCTAGAGATACTGCGTGCTGATTTCCGATGCCGACGGCCATTGTGTGTGAAAATAGGAACTGGCGATCGCGCTGGCCCAAGACCAGGCTGCCAGCCGCGGCACCGGTTGAGGCCGGATGCCGTATCGCCAAAGGTGGCCGCGAACGTCTTTAACCAGTCGTCGTTTCGGCCAACCGGGCAAATCTCTTTGTTCGGCCACGTGGTCTCCTGTTGTTAGTTCAGTTAAATATTAGACTCTTGGGACAAGTAGGCCGGTGGCTCAACATCGACCTGGCTGCGGACTTGGACTATGCTAATCCCGTGCAAGCCTAGGACACGGGTTTGCCCATGAATCAATTGCGACCCTTTGAACCGCCTGTCACGGGTTTCGAGATGCCTCAACAACAATGGTGGGTTTTTGCGAACGGGCAAAAGCACGGCCCATTCGCTTCCGAGCAATTGCGTCAACTGGCTAACGCGGGCAAGCTCCGTCCAGAAATGCAGATCATTGCGACCGGAATGCAATCGCCGGTAGCCGCCAGTCGTGTACCTGGGTTGTTCGATCAACTTCCGACGGCGCGATCAGAAGTGCAAAGCACGCCGCCGCTTGTGCGCAAACCGCCAATCGTAATGCCGCATCCTCAAGTTGCAGTGGTGACAGCGGTCGCACCATCAGTGGCGACGCCTGAGCCAAAGAAAGGCGCTTTCAGCCCAACAATGGTTGCTGCATGGTTGCTGGTTGGCGTTTTGGCCGTTTCAGGAGTCGCTTTCGTCATCTGGCATTCCGGCTCGAGGCATCAAGCAGAAGTCGCTGCAGCCGACGCGCAGGCATCAAGATCAATCGCCAACGCGCGGACCTGGATTGCCGGCAATTCGCAGCTCGATGTGATGACGGTAGAAGCAGCGTTAACTGAATCTATCCAGAATCAACTCACAACGAAGCGATCCGATGCGGAAGTCGCATTGAATCAGGTTCGTGAGCGGCGCCAGCAGCTTGCCGAACAAGCACTCGTCGAGGCAGCTGACTTAGTTTTCAGTCGGGCCAGACAGCACATTGACGCAAACCAAATTCAAGATGCCATCCCGTTGCTGCGGCAGTATGTGATTGATCCTCGTGCCACACAGCGCAATGAAGCGCAGCGATTGCTCGATGAAGCGGAAATTGCGGTTTCAGAAACTGAAACGCAAAGGGGCATCGCCGCGATGACGGATGACCAGCTTGCAATTGCGAGCAAATCTCGTGTCCCCGAAATCCCCGATGGCAAAGTCACCGATCCCGCGCTGAAGCACATTCGTGCCGAGATGATATTCCGTCACCTCCCCGCGGAGGCCAGACGTCGCGACGATTTGAAAGTCGCTGCCGAGAAACGGATTGAGGCCGAACGTCAAGCGGCGATCGCACGCCAACGTGAGGCAGAGGAAATGCGGCGCGAGGCAGATGAGGCAAAAAGATTGCAAGCGGAACGCGAACAGGCAGCGAAGTTGGCGGCGGCGCAGGCTGCTGCCCGCCAAGCAGCAGCGCAACAGGCCGCAAAAGAAGCGGAAAGTGACGCCAAGATTGAGGAGCACAATGATCTCGTAAAGGCAAACATGATTCGCTGGGCTGCTACGCTGTCGCGTACGGAACGCGTGAAATTCAATGAGCCGATGGTTGATGTCGTAATGTGCTCCAAAGGAATGTCGCAATGGACCAAAGCCGAACTCATCGAGGCATTTCAAAACATCCTCAAAAGACCTGACCTACGGGAGATGGAGGAGTTCATCAAGCGTTCCGGTATCGGCGAATTGATCGTCAAAGTGAAAGCCGATGGGAAAACACGAAGTTTTGACGATGCATGGACATACGGTATCTCGCTGGTACTCAAAGAGGGCCAAAAAGGGAAAGTTGGCGCTTTAGACCAAGCTCGCGAGGACGGAGATGAATCTGTGGCGAGCAGCATAGGCTTGCGGCTCATGCCAATACCTGCGGGCAAATACAGAGTTGAGGCCGGCGAAATCGAGATAACCAAGTCGTTCTACCTAGGCGAGACGGAGATTACCCAAGAGCAGTGGACTAAGGTGATGGAAAGCGAGTCCTTCTACAATGGACCCGCTTCTACCCCACGCGAGCTCGCGAAGAAGGGCAAGAACTACCCGGCAGTTTTTGTCAGCTGGCTGGATGCGATTGCCTTCTGTAAGAAACTCAGCGTTAAGGATGGAAAAAAGTATCGACTTCCCACCGAGGCAGAATGGGAATTGGCATGCCGGGCCGATGAAGCACGTGGCGAAAGGCAACTAGATGAAGTTGCGTGGTATTTCAAAAATGCAGCTGCGAAAGTTGAATCCCGTTTTGCTCACGAAGTGGCCCAGAAGAAGCCCAACAAATTTGGTTTATACGACATACAGGGAAATGTGCGAGAGTGGTGCCAAGATGTCCACGTCCATTCTCGACCAGTGGGTAAGGATCCCGTTGAGCCAGTGGTAAAGCATGAGGGAGGCTCTTCACTTGTTACAAGGGGCGGTTCTTTTATGAGCGACGTCGAGCAATGCGAAACATCCTGGCGTGAGTACAATACTCCATCTTACCGGTCCTTTGACCTGGGATTTCGGATTGTGCTTGAGAAATAAGTCGGTCGCTAGTTTCGGTATAGCCGCAGGGTCCCATTTTACCGAGAGCCATTGGTCACCTCTGAGGGGTGACTTACACATTGTTGACCTACAAAATGGGGCTCGGCCAGCCACTACAGTAAATCCCTGCAAGGTCCCTCCTATAGTCAGTTTTGCGACGGATCACGAGTTACTTTCCGCCGTGCGGTCGCCACAGCCGTAGTCCCTTGGTAGATCCCCGGTTTGTCAGCGCTCAGGCAACGACCGCTGGCCCAAGTCCGCAACTTCTCGACGGACTCTG
>JAYTUF010000128.1:0-2733 GCA_043744755.1 Anatilimnocola sp. | reverse complement strand
TGGCATCTGGGCACCGGGCAAAACCCCTTTCGCCTTGCCAGCGGGGTTCGCTGGTTTTTTCGTCGTCTTCGCAAATGATTGCTTACATGACAGCGTGGCTCAAAGCGAGACTTTTCGGTTTCGAGGTTCGCCGCGAACTAGGCAAAGCGTTGCAACAAGTTACCGCAGAGGGCGTGAGTATATTCGGCCAATTCGCCAGCTAAAAATTCTAAATCACCCTTTCCATCAAGGACCAATTCCCCCGCCGCCAGGGTCATTGCCAACAGCGATTCCACGAGGAACGGCAGCCGTGGATCGCTGGCCGCTCGTGGATCGACGGCATTTGCTACTTGCTGCAAATTGTGCAGTAGGTCGCACCGCAGCGAGTCGTGAAATCGGCGCATCGCTCGACCGATAGGTGACTCGTCGTATCGGCGACGGATCAACAACTCTGCTAATGATCGCTCGCAGAGACACAACCCCAGCACGGCCCGGTAATGATGAACATGCGCTTGCTTAGGATCGATCTTGTCGGCCTGAGCCGACCGCAAATGATCCATCACGAACTGCCGAAACTTGTCCGTGCAGCGTTCGGCTGCCACTTCGAGGCACTCCTCGACTGTTGAAAAATACTGATAAAAGCCCGACTGGGTCAGACCGATGGCTTGGGTAACACTTGTCGTCGTGATGGCGCTAGCGCCGCCTCTGCACAAGAGTTCCGTCGCCGCCTGCAGCAACTCTTCGCGGGTACCTTCTCGCGTCCCCCTTGGTCGTCGGACCCGGCATACCTTGGAGGTCGAAATCTTGTTCATGTCGAAGCACGCCCAGTTTCTAAAAAGGTCAAACCTGAAACCCGAATCCCGCTGCGCGGGTAATGCTATTGTTAGGGGATACTGATAACACTATCATTACCGCCTGGGAAAAGCAATAACTGTGGACCTTGGAGGGCAATTTCCGTGACCTATTCTCTGACCATCGCCGTGGCACTACTGCACTTGCTGATGCCGATTTGTTCGACCCAGACTGGAGAATTGGGGCCTGGAACCACTCTGCAAGCGGCCGAGTTCGCTCAGGCGCGCGGCGGCACCTACCGACTGCCCGGCGGCGAGGAATCACAAGCGACCGTCCTCGTGTTTTTCGGAAGTGAATGCCCGATGTCGAACGGTTACGTCCCCGAAATCAACCGTCTGTGCAAAGAGTTCACGCCGAAGAAGATCGCGTTCTGCGTGGTCTACGCCGACGCAGACCTAAAGGCGCCGGACGCCGCCAAGCATGCCAAGGAGTATGGCTTTGCCTGCCCCGCGATTCTCGACCCGAATCTGACCCTGGCGCAGCGGTATGGCGCAACGATCAAACCGGAAGTCGCCGTGATTTCGCCTGAACAAAAGCTGCTGTATCGCGGCCGGATCGACGATCGGTATGTGGACTTCGGAAAGCAACGCGCCCAGCCTACAGTCCGCGAGCTGCGCGATGCGTTGGAAGCCATCTTGGCGGACAAGCCAATCGCCGTTCCGCGCACCAAGGCCATTGGTTGTGACATCGATTTTCCAGCAATACCGAAACAGAAATGATTGGTACGTTACCCAGGGAGACATGAGATGCGTTTGCCGTGGATGTTGGGACTCGTGTTCGGTTCACTTGCCTGCGGTGGAGTGGCCCGCGGCGACGATGTCCCGCGGACATTCAATAAAGATGTTGCGCCAATCCTCTTCAGTCATTGTGCATCCTGCCATCGACCGAATGAAGTCGGCCCTTTTTCGCTGCTGTCGTATGAGGATGCTCGAAAAAGAGCCAAGCAAATTGCCCGCATCACAGCGAAGAAAATCATGCCCCCGTGGAAGCCCGATCCTGGGCACGGGGAATTCAAATACGCACGCGTCTTGAACGATGCGCAGATCGCAACCTTGCAAGCCTGGGCGGCCGCCGGCGCTCCCGAGGGACATCCTAACGACCTTCCGCCGCGCCCCGTGTTCCCGGAGGGTTGGCACCTGGGCCAGCCGGACATGATTCTGAATCTGGCCAAACCTTACAAAATTCCCGCCGAGGGACCCGATATCTACGTGCATTTTGTCTTTCCTATGAATCTGGAGAAGGACAAGTACATCCGCGCCGTGCAAATTCTGCCGAGCAATCGCCGTGCTGCCCATCACGGGGCAATTCTGCTCGATGGGAGCGGAACGGCCAGGAAGAAGGCAGCGGAGCACGGAGGAGAACTCTATCCAAATTTTGGGGGACCAGGCTTTATTCCCCGCGGCGCTCTCCCAGGTTACGCGCCCGGCATGACCACTCGTGCCGAAGAGTCGAGCGAGGCCGGCATCGTACTTGGCAAGGGACTCGATGTTGTCCTGCAAATGCACTATCACCCTTTGGGCAAAGAAGAGATCGACGAGCCGCAGATAGGCCTGTATTTCACGGATCAAAAACCCGCGCGGGGCGTGAACATCATCACCATGGCGAACAACGACGATCACATTCCTGCGGGTGAGGCCGCCTACAAACGGACCGACTCGTTCACGCTGCCGGTCGACTTCAAGGTGGGAAACATCTGGGGCCACATGCACATGATCGGCCAGGAAATGCGCGTGTGGGCGGAGCTGCCCGATGGGAAAACGAAAGATTTACTGCTTATCTCCGACTGGGACTTTAACTGGCTCTTCCGGATTGAGCGTACGCAGCCGTCGTCCGTGGATTTTTAAGGCATAACTCCGGTGTCCAATGGTAGTTGCTGCAAATACGGTCGATGGGTTACGCTGC
>JAYTUF010000127.1:0-10677 GCA_043744755.1 Anatilimnocola sp. | reverse complement strand
CGGGAGGCGCTTGCAAAGTTCCACCGAGCGGCGCGGCAACCAAAATGGTGCGCCCGGCCGGCACGACCACTTCGCCGCCGTACATTCGCGAGCGTTTCACCGGCTGGAGTTTGATCGGCGCCACGACCACGCCTAAACGTGCTTGGGCGTCGGTCGTCAACTTGACGAGGCCCAAATCTTCTTCTTTAACGACCTTCACCGCAGCCGCGGGCACGTGGGGGTGCGCGGTTTTGCCGATCGCTGGTTTGGTCGTGACAATCCACCAGGCCGCCGCGCCGATCACCAGAATGGCGATCAGGCCGGCGAAACCCATCAATCCCGAACGCATGGCGTTCCTACTTATTTCTATTGACTGGCGGGAGCGTCTTGCGGTTGCGCCGGAATGATTTTGGGGGGTGGGAGAATTTCCGGGTTCGATGTGCGGACTTCGTCCAGGTGACGTCCGACGCTCCGTTCCAGGTCCGACCAGGCACGGCGCAGGTCGGCTTGCAGTTGCACTTCGCGAAAACGACTATCGAGCAGTTGTTGCGTCGTTTGCAAAACGACGACGTAGGGTGTGTTGCCTTCTTGATAAGCCCGGTGGGTGCGGCGAATCGCGCCTTCGACCTCGGGTTGCACTCGCTCTTTAAGGATTCGCAGCTCGGCCTGAGCCTGAGTGTACCGCAAATGAGATTGATGCACCTCCATGATAATCTGATTGTTGACGGTCTGCCGTTGCCGCTCGGCCCGTTCCAATTCGGCCTCCGCCCGGGTGATTCCCCCTTGATTCCAATTGAAAATCGGCAGCGTCGTGCGAAATGCCGGGCCAAAATCGTGTCCGGTGGTTCGGCCGCTGGTGGCATCGAGAATACCGAGGAATCGTACCCAGCCGATGCGCGCGAGGCGCAGGCGTTCGACGGCGCTGGCAGAGAACTGTGCGGCGGCGAGTGCATCGGGGCGGCTGGCGGTGGCGTCCTCGACGAGCATGTCGATATCCGGCGCGGGTGGATAAATTTGCGGCTTGGTTTGCAATTGCAGGGGCGTGCGATCGAGGGAGACACCCATCAAATTGCGGAGCCGTTCTTCGGCGATTCCCACGTCGTAATCCGTGCGGGAAATATCTTGATCCGCGCGATAGGCGTCGATTTGGGCCGAGGATGCTTCCTGCGGGCTGATGTCGCCAGCGTCTAAGCGGGCTTTGGCAAGCGACGCAATTCGGCCGCGGATTTCCACGGCGTCCTTGGAGACCAGCCGTCGTCCATGCGCGAGCGCGGCATCGGCATAGGCTTGCCGCGTATCGCGAATCAAGTCGATGCCGGCCTGTGTCAGCCGCTGCGTAACACGATCCACCTCGCGCCCCGCCGCTGCTACGCGAATGGGCCGCAGCCAGAGGGCTTCGAGCGGAAAATCGATCAAATACTTATACGGTTTATCGGTGACAGGGAAGATATAGACAATTTCAGGATTGGGGAGCAAACCGGCCTGCACCAGATCACCCTGGGCGACTCCCAAATCGGTGAGCAATTCGAGCAGAGCCGCGTTGTTCCAGAGCGCGAGGAGCACCGCTTGCTCTTCGCTCAATTCCTCTGCGAGCGAAATGCCGTGGGGATAGACCAGCTCGCGGGGACAAGTGGGCGGGCCCAGCGGCTGACCAAAGCGACAAACCAACTGGTTCGAGACCGGGCTGCGATCCGTCAACGTGTAGTTGCCATGCGAGGCGCAGCCAGCGCACGCCAACACCATGGCAGCAACAATGCTACTGATGGAAGCGTAACGATGGGGCGCGGATAGCATCGGCGAGAGCTTGCAAGCGGCAGAGTGAGCAAAAGCGGCACAAGCGGGTATATTCGTCATCGGCAGATCAATCGGCTTCATTCTACCTTTCAGCACACTCCCGCGTGGACTAGCCCACGACAGCAGAGGAAAATCGGGATAATCGTCAAACTCGCCAGCGGCTCCATCGCCCGCGGGACCGCTATCAGGTTAAAATCTCGCCAGTGGGCTGGAATAGCGATGCTCCCTGTTCGGATCATCGCTCGTCCCCTGGGAGCTAATGAACAACCGTGCCACAGATTTCTCGTGGACTATCGCTACTCTGCGTCGTGGTTCAATCCACAACTTTGTTCGCCCAAGTGGGCGACCCCACGTTGCGCACCGACCATCCGCAGTACGCTGGCGAAGGAGCGTTTCAAACGGCGGCCGACTGCGTGCGGTTTGCGGAAGCGGCTGCGATGGCTGGTGGGAAGAAGTTGAGCGAACAAGAGAAAGCTCTGGCCATCTACAACTGGCTGCTCACGCACCAATGGCATCTGATGTCGCCGCAGGAGAATTGTGTGCTCGGCCGTGAGGCGGATACGAGCAAGGGGCATGAGGATCTGATTGTCTACGATGCGGCCCGGGCGCGATTCTCTTATGGCTACGGCCTGTGTGGCACCGTTCATGCCTGGAACGAACCCTACTGGAAGGCTGCGGGATTTAATGCGCGGCGGCGGGCGTTTCCGGGGCATGTGAACAGCGAGATATTCTACGGCGACGCGTGGCATGCCTTCGATACCGACATGGCCGGGCTGCTCTTTCGCAAGGATGGCATCGTCGCCGGTTATGAAGACATCATCGCCGATCCCTCGCTCGTCGATTCCACGAAGCCACCACTTCCTCACTATCCATTCGCCTGGCCCAGTGATTTTCAGGGGATGAAGAAAGGCTGGCAGGAAGTGGCCAAGAGTCCCGACAAATGGTTCCGCATGTACAACGGCGGGTATGAAGCGCAGCCGGGCATCGTCAATCTGCGGAAGGGAGAAACCTTCACCCGCTGGTTCGACCCCGATCATTGGGGCGGCCCCACCAAGCGACGCTTTTGGCAGCGCATGCAGGGTGGCCCCTTCCGCGATTGGACCT
Source organism: Anatilimnocola sp. (assembly GCA_043744755.1). Classification (GTDB taxonomy): domain Bacteria; phylum Planctomycetota; class Planctomycetia; order Pirellulales; family Pirellulaceae; genus Anatilimnocola. Next base: position 7,800 of record JAYTUF010000127.1, on the reverse strand, counting down.
TCGCCAACAACGGCGAGCCGCGGCATGATGGGAAGGATCACAATGCGCGAGGCAATGCGAGCTATTGCAACGGGGAGTTTGTGTGGGAGCCGGATGTGGCGAACTTAAAGAACCAAGGACCGGTCGGCACTTTCGAGATTACCTTCGATCATTTCTCTCCCTATGTCGTCGGCGGCGATCCGGCTGACGATGCCAACCCAATGACCGGCCGCGCTACGAACGGCTTCGTGGTCGAGGGCAAATTCACGCGCACGCCAAGGCTCGATATTTCCGTCAATCAGGGCCAAACCTGGCAGCCAGTCGACGCTAAATTGTTGCCGCTCGATTTGACCGAGCATGTGAAAGGCCGGTACGGCTGGAAAATTCGTTTGTCGTGGTTCACCGCCAGCGGCCAGGCGTTGCCGCGATACATCGAATCGCTGAAATTCACCACGATAACTCAGATCAACCAGGCCATGTATCCACGGCTGAAACCTGGAGGCAGCGAGGTTACCTATGTTGCTGCCAATCGCGGCGCTGTTGCGATATTTCCAAACTTTGCGCTGCCCGAACATGAAGTTGAAGCGTTCGAACACGTCGTGCATCGAACCAAGAACCTGGCTTATCGCGGCCGCAGTGCGATATCCCGGCTGGCCTATGAAACCACGAACAACAAACCAGCGATCGTCGTCTTTCCCGTGGTCTCGCCGCAGCCCTTGGTAGAAGTCCGGGCAGCCATTCGTTACCAGGTCCGGGTGCCGCCGCCCGATGAGCATGATTACCGCTTGGACGTATCGGTTGACGCCGGAAAAACGTGGCAGACCTTTGCAAAGGCTGAAATCCCCAAAGACAACGAGCACTCCAGCGGCTGGCTCGCGGGATCCGCCGATGTCTCGAAAGCAAACGTGAAGGAGGCGCTCGTCCGCGTCACGCTCTATGCCGGTGGCCACAAGACCGGCCTGATCGACGCACAGCTCTACGGCATCCATGAGACGGAGCGGCCGGGCGCAGTCGAAGTCACCTACGGCTGGAAGGAAAATGGCGAACTAAGAACCGCTGATCAGAGACTGGTCGCAGGTGTGACGGAGAAAACCTGGCAGATCGATACGGGTGACAAGATTCGCGACGAGTTTGTCCGCATGTCCGCCGCGGCGAATTAGCAAGTCGCCGCTGGTTCGGTTACAACAGGGACATCTTGCAGCTCACTAGGAGACCTCTCGATGCGATTGCTCAACGCGATATGCATGTTCGGCCTGCTTCTATCAAACAGCATTGCGCTCTTCGCCGCCGATCTTCCTTGGCCCCGGTGGCGTGGCCCGCAGGACAATGGCAATGGGGGCGGCGGGGAATATCCGGCCGAGCTGCTCGATAAGAAGTTGGTGGATTGGAAAATCAAGCTCGCGGGCATCGGTTGTTCGACGCCAGCGGTGCTCACCGATCGAATTTTCGTGACCGGCCCCGTCGATGGCCAGAACGGCGTGATCGCGCTCGATTGGCAAGGCAAGGAGCAATGGCGGACAAAGCTGGCCGGTGAACGCCGCGGCAAGCATCGCAATGGTTCGGCGGCCAATTCGTCGCCGGTGACGGATGGCAACCTGCTGTTCACCTACTTCAAAAGCGGCGAACTCGCGGCGCTCGACCTGGGCGGCAAGATTCTCTGGTCCACAAATCTGCAGGAGCGGTTCGCTAAGGACACGCTCTATTGGGACATCGGCACGTCGCCGGTGCTGACGCAAAAGGCGGTCGTCGTTGCCGTGATGCACTCCGGCGAATCGTATCTGGCCGCTTTCGAGAAAGCGTCCGGCGAACTACTCTGGAAAGTTTCGCGCAACTACAAAACGCCCGTCGAAGGGGATCATAGCTACGCCACGCCGATTGTCATCCGGCGCGATGGCCAGGAGCAGATTCTGGTCTGGGGCGCGGAACATCTGACGATTCATTCGACGGCCGACGGCAAGATGCTGTTTGAATGCGGCGGCTTCAATCCCGACAAGAAGGGGAACTGGGTGCAGGTCGCGTCGCCGCTCGTCGAGGGCGACCTGGCCGTGGTGCCGTATGGCCGCGGCGCGAAGATCGCGGGGATCAAGCTGACGGGCAGCGGCAAGGTTACCGATACCAATCGCGTCTGGACGCGCGATGATTTGGGCTCGTTCGTCCCTTCGCCGGCCGCGCATCAGGGCAAGGTCTATGTGGTCCGCGATGAAGGTGAAGTGGCCTGCCTCGATATTAAAACGGGCGAGACGGTCTGGACCGATCGCTTTCCCAAGAATCGCAACAAGTATTACGCCTCGCCGATGATCGCCGGCGGCAAACTGTATGCCCCGCGCGAGGACGGCGTCATTTTTGTGGCGGACATTCGCGAGGGATTCAAACTCCTTTCCGAAAACGACATGCAGGAGCGAATCATTGCCTCGCCCATTGCGGTGGGTGGCAAACTGCTGATCCGCGGCGAAGAGTATCTCACTTGTATTGGCGCGAAGCAGGAATAGACGAACATGCGAAGCCTCTCTCTGGTTTGTTGGCTGCTGACTATTGTCTGTGCGTTATCGACTCCGAACGTCATTGCGCAGTCGATCACGGCCGAAACAGTCGGCTCGAAGTTTCAGCCTGCCACCACCGACGGCAAGCTGCGGATCATCGTCTTCGGAGCTCATCCCGACGATGCCGAGTTCAAAGCGGGAGGCACGGCCGCGCTGTGGGCTAAGAAAGGGCATCATGTCAAACTCGTTTCCGTCACCAACGGCGACATTGGCCATTGGCAGATGGCCGGCGGACCTCTCGCCCAACGGCGCACCGCGGAGGCCAAAGCCGCGAGCGAGAAGTTCGGCAGCACCAGCCAGGTGCTCGATATTCACGATGGCGAACTGCTCCCCACGCTCGAGCATCGGCAGACCCTCACGCGGTTGATTCGCACCTGGCGGGCGGACATCGTTATCGCGCATCGCCCGTGGGACTATCATCCCGATCATCGCTACGTCGGCGTGCTGGTGCAGGATGCCGCCTTCATGGTCACGGTCCCGTTTTTTTGCCCGGATACTCCGCCGCTGAAGTCGAACCCCGTGTTCCTCTATTCCAGCGATGCCTTTCAAAAGCCTTACGCGTTCCGGCCCGATGTAGTAGTCTCGATCGACGATGTTTTCGCGCAGAAGCTGGACGCCATTCACGAGTTGACTTCGCAAGTTTACGAAGGGGGCGCCAGCGGCAGCGAAGAGTTCGTCCGCTCGATCCCGCCCGCGAAAGACGATGCCGGCCGTCGCGCCTGGCTGCGCGAGAAATGGGAAGATAGACAGGGACGCGAAGCGGAGAAATTCCGCGAGACGCTGGTTAAACTATATGGCGAAGAGGGCGGCAAGAAAGTTCGCTTTGCGGAAGCGTTTGAACTGTGCGAATATGGACGCAAGCCCTCGGCGGATGAACTGAAGAAACTGTTTCCGTTTTTCGATTGATTGTCGTCTTTCGCTCCGCGAAAGAACGTGCTTTTGCGAAGCAAAAGCCTACAATCGGTGTACCCATGCCCACCAACCCTCCCACCTCCGCTTGCCCTGGTCCGCTGAATCGCCGGCTGTGGATGACGCTGGGCGGCCTGAGCTTTGGCGCGCTCGCCACGGGTTTGCAACCTTCGCTCAGTCATTTGCTCGCGGCTGAGAAACTGCAAAGGACTGACAAGGACTTTTCGGTCATCCTCTTCTGGGCCAACGGTGGACCCAGCCATCTCGATCTGTTCGACCTGAAGCCGCAAGCGCCGGCCGAGTATCGCGGGCCGTTTCAACCGATTCAGACCAATGTGCCGGGCATCGAGATCACTGAATTGCTGCCGAAGCTCTCGCGATTGGCGGACAAGTTCACGCTGATCCGCAGCCTGCATCACGAGCGGAACGAGCACTCGGGCGGCACGCATCGCTTCCTCACGGGTTATGCTTCTCGCGCCGCGAACTTGAACGATGCGGAGTATCCCGAGATCGGTTCGGTCGTTGCCAATCAGTTGCAAGCGAAAGCGAAGGATGTGCCGCTGTTCATCGCGAACACCAAATTCTATGGCGGCGGACCAGCCTATCTGGACCCTTCGTATGCGCCGTACATGCCCAGTCCCAATCCCCGCTCTTCGACGGGCGACAATCAATACGACCCGATTCCCATTTTCAAGACAGGTGTCGGCGGTGACGACCTGGCGATCAACGGCGATGGCGCGGTGAACCTCAGCCGGCGAATGAACTTGCTCAGCAAGCTCGATGCGTTGCCGCGGGCTGTCGATGCGGGCGGGCAGATTTCGGCTCTCGATTCATTCCAGCAACGGGCCGTCGAAATGCTGTCCAGCCCGCGGACGCGCGAGGCCTTTGATCTTTCGCGCGAGGACGCCCGCACCCGCGAGCGTTATGGCGATACGCACACGGGCAAGAGCCTGCTCACTTGCCGCCGGCTCGTCGAGGCCGGCGTGCGGTTTGTGCAATGTCAGGCGAATTATCGTCTGCGGCCCGAGACAGGCGTGACCAGCAACTGGGACGATCACAGCGTCAACTCGCATATTTTCGATTCGTACCGCGAGAAGCTCCCGTCGTTCGATGCAGCGGTCTCGGCGTTGATTGAAGACCTCTATCTGCGCGGCCTGGATAAGCACGTGCTGTTCGTCTTCTGCGGCGAATTCGGGCGCACTCCGAAGATCGCCAATCAAGACAAGAGCGGCCGGCCGGGGCGGGATCATTGGTCGAAAGCCATGAGCGTGCTGCTCGCCGGCGGCGGTCTGCGAATGGGCCAGATCATTGGCAAGACCAGCGCCAAGGCGGAAGAACCGATCGAGCGGCGGATGGACAGCAACTGCCTGCTCGCCAGCATCTATCGCCGTTTCGGCATTGATCCGAAGCACCACTTGCACGATCAACTCGGCCGACCGCTGGCGATCCTGCCGCAAGGGGAGCCGATTGCGGAGTTGTTTTGATATTGGCCAGGGAAGCTCGAAGCCACATGTTGATTCCGTCGTTTGTGAATCAAGCTGCATCAGTAGTATCAGTTCTCCTTCGCCACCGGCTTCAGCCGGTGGTGCCGTCCCCGAACCGTCCCGGCTTTAGCCATTGAACTACACCGCATCAGCGTCTCACGATCAACGGCTAAAGCCTGAGACATTTGCGGCGTATACCACCAGCTAAAGCTGGTGGCTAAAAAACCTTTGGGCTTCAATGTTCTACGAGTTGCCAATACGATTACGGATCATGCTCCCATGAACTTCCTCTTTCGCCGCTTCGTTCTCGCGTGCTTGTGGACCAGCTTGATTCTGCTAGGACTCGTGCGCAAGGCCGATGCTGTTGATTCGGCTGCCCAAACCAAACAGCCCAACATTCTCTGGTTCATCGTGGATGACATGTCGGCGAACTTTTCCTGCTATGGCGAGAAGCTGATCGAAACGCCGCACGTAGATCGGCTGGCTCGCGAAGGGACAAAATTCTCGCGAGCCTTTGTCACCGCGCCCGTATGTTCGCCTTGCCGGTCAGCGCTCATCACCGGCATGTATCAGACGACCATCGGCGCGCACCACCACCGCAGTGGCCGCGGCGTCGAGAAGATTCACTTGCCCAGCGGAGTGACGCCCATTCCGGTCTTATTGCAAAAGGCCGGTTACTACACCTGCATCGGCAGCGGCTTGCCGAATGCGGACCGCAGCGGCGGTGTGCCGAAGAAAAAGCAAGCTGCAGGCGGCGCTCTTGGAAAAACCGATTACAACTTCGAGTACGACGCGAAGATGTATGACTCCGCCGATTGGTCCGGCCGCAAGGCGGGTCAGCCCTTCTTCATGCAAGTGCAGCTCGCGGGTGGCAAACTCCGCGGCGGCACATCCGCCAGTTGTAAGAAACTCATGGAACGGGCGAAGACAGAATTCGGGGCCGCCACTGATCCGAGCAAGGTCTTACTACCTCCCTATTATCCACGGGACGAAGTCCTGCTCGAAGACTGGGCCGCCTATCTCGATGCAGTGCGGTTCACCGATCAGCATGTGGGGAGAGTGCTGGACCGCTTGGAGAAGGAGGGGATACTTGACCAGACCCTCGTCATCTTCATGACTGATCACGGCATCAGTCACGCGCGGGGCAAGCAATTCCTGTACGACGAAGGGACGCATGTGCCCCTCGTGATTCGCGGTTCGGGCATTGCGGTGGGGAAGGTTTGCAGCGATCTGGTGGAGCACATCGATCTGGCCGCGATCTCTCTGGCTGCAGCTGGGATTGAATTGCCGAAGACGATGCAAGCCAAGAACATTCTGGCCACCGATTACCAACCGCGTGAAGCGGTCTTCGCCGCTCGCGATCGGTGCGATGAAACAGTCGAGCAAATCCGCAGCGTTCGAACCGACCGCTGGTTGTACATCCGCAACGGCTATCCCAAGCGTCCGCATCTGCAGCCCAATGCGTACAAGGATGGCAAGTCAATCGTGCAGCGGTTGCGGGCGCTGCACGCCGACAAGTCACTGAATGAGCTACAGGGAAAGCTGCTGTTCTCACCGACGCGGCCGCAGGAGGAACTTTACGACTGGCAAGCCGATCTTCATCAGGTGAATAACCTCGCGGCCGATCCAGTCCAGGCGAAAACGCTCGCCGCGATGCGGGCCAAATTGGATCATTGGATTCGCGACACCGGCGATGTTGGCCAACAGCCCGAAACCGAATCGCGCTACGACAGCGACATGGCCTCGTATCTCGGCAAAGGGAATCCCGAAGTGGAGAAGAACATCGCTCAGATGAAGGCCTGGGCGAAGGCGGGGAAGTGAGACCTGGTGTGCCACGGGTCGCGTAGCCCGCAGCCGTGCTGCGGGCGAGCGGGAACCGCGAACACTCGCCCGCAGCACGGCTGCGGGCTACGTGGCTTCGGCCGGGTGGCACGCCCGAAAGGAACTACCCAGTGATCGCCCAGACCCGAATCGTGCGATCAAAACTGGCCGAAGCAACCTGCTTCTTATCCGTCGAAATAGCAACGCCATAGACGTTGTTCTTATGACCCTCCGCGGTAGTCAGCAGTTTGCCGGTGGCGACGTCCCACAGGCGGACCGTGGCATCATGGCCGCCGCTGACTAGCAGGCTGTCGTCGCGGGAAATAGCCAGGCTCTTCACGGGGCCGCGATGGCCTTCGAGCGTGTTGAACCGTTCGGTGGACGACGTGCTCCAGAATTCGATCAAGCCGGTGTTGCCGCCGGAGATCACACTCTTGTCGTCATGTGAAAAGATGACCGAGTGAGGAATGCCGTCGTTGCCGCTCGCTACGCGACCTTTGCCGGACATTACGTCCCACAGCCGGAGCGTGCCATCGTTGCTGCCTGAGGCTGCCTGCTTGCCATCGCTGGAAAGCGCCACGGCGAAGACCGCATCGTCGTGACCCTGGAGCACGCCCTTCACCGCGCCCGCTTCGGTGCCGATGACGCGGACTGATTTATCGTGGCTGCCAGTCGCGAGCGTGCTGCCGTCGGCGGAGATTGCAAAGCTCTCGATGTAGTTGCCATGTCCGCCATGCGTGGCTTCAACTGCCCCGGCCGCGACATCCCAAACTCTTACACTCTTATCGAGACTGGCCGAGTACAGCTTTTTGCCATCGGCCGAAAAAGCAACGCCGCAGACGCCATCACCGTGGCCCATGAGCCGCTTAAGTTCTTTGCCACTCGCGACGTCCCAGAGCTTGAGGCTGTTATCGAGACTGGCGGTCGCAAGCAACTTGCCATCGGGCGAGAAGGCGACGGCATAGACGGAATTGGGATGGGTGAGGGTGTGCAGGAGTTCGAGTTTGGTCATAGGGTCAGCCCGATAGTCGCCTTTCGCTCCGCGAAAGGACGTTCTTTCGCGGAGC
>JAYTUF010000126.1:0-2739 GCA_043744755.1 Anatilimnocola sp. | reverse complement strand
GACGCCAACTGGGCGAGGACATAAGGCCCTTTCGGAATCACCGCGATCTTGGCGTCCGGGCCATAGTCCACCAGCGATTCGGCCACGGCTTGCTCGATGCTCGGTGCCCATTCGACGAACAGGCCATTGAGCGTTTCCGGGGGCAGGCCGTCGCTGACCACTTTCACGCGAGCCTTGCGGCGGACTTTGGCGAGCTCTTCGAGCTGCCATTGATCCATGACGAAGTATCCTTCGCCCGTGATCCGCTGCATGAAGCCTTCGAGCGTGGTGTTCTCGCGAAAGAGCTGCTGGAACTGCGGGCTGCCGATTCCTTCACTCATGCTCGCGCAGAGGATGATCGTGCCGCCCGGCTTGATGATGGAGAGGGCGCAGTTCATCCCTTTGACGGCTTGATAAAAGGTGGTGTCGAGCGGATAGCCCGCGCCGCTGGTGACGACGATCTCGACTGGTTCCGGCAGATAATCGCGGACCACCTGGCTGCAGAACGCGACCCCTTCCTCAAAGGCCGCGAGCATTTCGCCCGCGACGAAATGGAGTGGCCGGCGCGCGGCATCGATGATCACGTTGACAATGAAGTCGCAGCCCGCCCGCTGCGCGATCCAGGTGTTCTCTTCATGCACGGGGTTGCCGATCAGTGAACCACTCTCGGCCCGCGGATGTTCGAGAAACGCCGGTCCATGCCAGACTTTGATGGTGTCAATCGCGGCCAGGCCGGGGCAGATCAGCTTGCGGCCGCCGGAATAGCCGGCCATGAAATGCGGCTCGATGAGGCCGACCGTGATTTTCAAATCGGCCCGCACATAGCGGGTGTCAATCCAAATCGGCACGCCGCGGGGACTCTCGCCCAGGTAGGTATGCTCATCGCGAGCCTGCCCATGATGATTTTCGACGCGATAGTGGCCGGCGATTTCCGTTCCGACCATTTCGACAATTTCTTCCGGCGTGCTTTCGCGATGCAAACCGGTCGCGACCAGGATGGTGATCTTCTCGCGCGCGATGCCGGCCGTTTCTAAGATCGCAAGTAGCGGCCGCAAGATGATCTCATTGGGCACCGGCCGGGTGATATCGCAAATCGCGATGCAGCAATCCTGCTTGCCTTGTGCGAGTTCAGCGAGTGACCGCGTGCCGTTGGGTCGCTGCAGCACTTCGAGCAGTGAAGCGACCGGATCAGGCAACGGGGGCGCATCTTTATAATGCAGCGTGCGGACAACGCGCTCGGACGGCAGCTCTGCCAAGAGTCCCGTCCGGCCATACTCGAGCTTGACGCGCATGGCGGAACCTCAGGCAATCACGGCTCGGCAGGAGCCTCGCCCTCCCAAAAACGGCACGGCTCCCAAAAACGGCACGGCTCCCAAAAACGCCTCGCCCTCCCAGCTATTTCTTCCCCGCGGGTTTCGCGGCAGCGGCTGGCTTGGCAGCAGCAGCGCCGCCCTTTGCAGGAGCGCCGCCCTTTGCGGGAGCAGCACCCTTGCCACCGGCGGCCGGCTTAGCAGCTTCTTCACCTTCTTCGGTCTTGACCTTCTTTTTCTTCTTCAGCGAGAGCTTCACGACTCGCACCTTCGGCAGGCCGAGCACTCGGTCCCCTTCCTTGAACTTTTCAGCGAAGATCAGCTTCTCGATTCGCTCTGCCCGGGTCAGCACGTTCCGATTCTGGATGCCGCTGCCCTTGACCTTCAAACTCTTATCAATCGTCATGACGATGCTAACTCCCGGCCGGTTGCCCTGTAGCGAATCGACCAGTATAGAAATTTGCCGGGCCATTGGCAACGGGAAGCAGCCGACGTTTTGGCCTTGTGGGCCTTGGTAGCTTTAGCCAGTCTGCCTCGGGAGCTAAGTCAGGGTCCAGCCGGAACTCTAACGAACGCGACTCTGGCCGAACGACAAGCTAGAATCGGCTTTCCAGCCAATACTGAGGAGACGTTGCTGATGCGCCGAAATATGCTGTTCGCCTGCCTGCTGTTTTCTGTTGCGATCACGCAGCGGAATGCGTCCGTTGCTGAACCCATCGACTTCAATCGTCAGATCAGGCCGGTCCTTTCCGGGCATTGCTTCAAATGCCACGGACCGGACGACCAAGCGCGGGAAGCGGGCTTGCGGCTCGATTCACTCGCAGCGGCAACATCCAAACTGGCATCGGGCAAAGTAGCCATCGTGCCGAGCAGGCCGAGCGCCAGCGAACTCGTCCGCCGCATCCTGGCCACCGATGACGACGAGCGCATGCCCCCTGCCGCGGCCAACAAACCGCTTTCTGCCGACCAGAAGAAGCTGCTGCAGACTTGGATTGAACAAGGGGCGAACTACGCGCCGCATTGGGCGTTTGTGCCACCGCAGCAACCAGTGCTCCCAAAGCTGAAGAAAGCTGACTGGGCCCAAAACGAGATCGATTATTTCATCCTGGCGACGTTGGAAGCGGCAGGTCTGCAGCCATCGCCGCCGGCGGACAAGTACGCGCTCGTCCGCCGCGCGTATCTCGATCTGATCGGCCTGCCGCCGACCATCGCCGAAGCGGATGCCTTCGTGAATGATGCGGAGCCAAAAGCTTACGAACGCCTGATCGATAAGCTGCTGCAGTCACCCCACTATGGCGAACGCTGGGCCCGCCGCTGGCTGGATCTGGCGCGATATGCCGATACGAATGGCTACGAAAAGGATCGTCCGCGCTCCATCTGGCCCTATCGCGATTGGGTCATCAACGCCCTCAACGCCGACCTGCCTTTCGATCAATTCACCATCGAGCAA
>JAYTUF010000125.1:0-10698 GCA_043744755.1 Anatilimnocola sp. | reverse complement strand
CCAGGCCGCCGAGCGCCACGATCACCCGCGACTGCGTGAGGTGCATCGTCTGCTCCAACCACGGCTGACAGGCGGCAATCTCTTCTGGCAGCGGTTTGTTGTCCGGCGGCGCACAATGGCACATGGCGGTGATGGTGCAATCGATCAGTTGCAGGCCATCTTTGATGTTCTCGGAATGAAGCTGATTGCTGAAGCCGGCGCGGTGCAGTGCGCGATACAGCCATTCGCCGCTGCGGTCGCCGGTGAACATCCGGCCGGTCCGATTCGCGCCGTGCGCTGCGGGGGCCAGACCGACGATGAGGAGTTTAGCGGGCGAAATTCCGAAGTTCGGAACCGGCTTGCCCCAGTAATCCCAGGACAGAAACGCTTTGCGTTTCGCGGCGGCAATCTCGCGGCAATAGTCACGCAGCCGGGGGCATTTTTCGCAGGCGACGATGTCCTGCTGTAGTGATTGCCACTGAACGGGAGGGGGAGGCTCCTGCCGAGCCGTGTTTGCGATGGTCATAGCCGGCGCGGCTAGGCAGGAGCCTCCCCCTCCCGAACCGTTATCTCCCTCATGGTCACAGCGTCTTCAAATATTCAAGCACGGCGGTCTTCTCTTCCTCGCTGAGAGCATCGGGAAAATCATGCCCCGCGGCGCTCTTGCCGAAACCCCGCGTGTTGAAATATTGACGCGCTTCCGCGCCTGGCAGATCCTTCGGCAGGGCTTTGTAAGTTTCAATTTCCAAGCCGACGAGCTTCTGGTCATAGCCGGCTTCTGATCGCTTCCAAACCATCGGCCGTTCGTTGGGATGGAGCAGATGCCAGAGCGTCGGCACGCTGCCGTTGTGCAAGTAGGGCGCACTGGCCCAGATGCCATCGAGCGGCTGCGCGATGTAGCCCTGGGGCTCACTGATGTTCGGAAGCTTGCCATAGTCGTTGAACCAACTCGTGCCGTAGGCGTTTCGGTGCGAGCCCGTCAGTGCGTTCAGCCGCACGGGATCAGTCTTGAGTTCGCTGAGCGGAATAGTCTTCGCGGGCCAGATGTTTTCTTTCGCGTTTTCGCTGCCGTACTTGCCGTGACACTCGGTGCAGACACGGTTAAAGGCGACACGGCCCTTGGCGGCCAGCGCTTGATCGATGGCATGTGGATACTTCGGCGGCGTGAGCGATTCCATGTAGGCGAAGACATCGCGGAACTCGTCTTCCCACGCGCGGAACTTTTCGGGACCGTTCTGTGGCACGAGCATGAACTGCATCAAGCCGCGGTGACTCTTGGAGGCGAAGGCATCGGCATACAAAAACTCCTTGCGGCGGAAGTGCCACCACGGCGGCGCGTCCATGTCGTGATGCGTCATCTTGGGCGGCAAGCGATCCTTGTGAACCTTCAGTTCCACATCGCGGAAGTTCATCAGGGCCACACCGAACATCACCGCGTTGGTGGTGCCGTTCGAAGTCCCCAGCGGCACAAACAGGCCGCCGACGTCCATCCGCCCCAGCGGCTTATTGTTCAAGAGCTTGAACGCCCGCGTATCATCCGTCAGCGTCTGCAGCGCGAACCGCGAGTTCGGCAGGCCGGGAATGACCTTCCCTTCCACCTGCCCGCCGTGACAAGCAAAGCAGTTCATCGTCCAGACACCTTTCGCATCCACCACATATTGCAGCGGCTTGGTCGGATCATCAGGCCGCGGCGTCAGGCCATACCGCGAGAAGGCCAGTTTGCGGCGCTCCTCCGGCGAGGCCTGCTCCGCTTGCGAGCGCAACGGCTCGGGCCACTGTGTCCAAGCGGCGTCAAAAACTTCCTGCGTGAAGTCCGGCGGCAGATATGCCTTTTGCGTCAGATTGTAGTAGCCGCGCTCGGCGGCGGTTTGGGGTTCTTTGGCGGAGGCGGGCGAAATGTAAACGAGGAGGCAAACAACGAAGGCGCTTAAGAACAGCTCGAGTAATCGTTTACCCATGACAGCACTGCGACGAAAAAGAGTTGGGCCACCAAATCGCCCTCACCCATCCTACCGCGGGACGACTTAAAGACAACCGCAGGCCAGTTCGCGTGATAACGTAGTAATGCTAGTTCGAACGCGGCAGAGGTCCACTCTACTGGGGCAAATAGTTAACAGAAACGACATTCACCAGCGGACAAATCCGGAATTCGCAAGGAATGTTGTCGTCATCTGGTTCAACGCCCACCAGCAAGTCGGCCCGCGTCACGAATGCCAAACGAGGATGACATACATCGAACGACTTTCCGTCGGCCATCGCGAGTTGAAAGGGGCGGAATGGATGTTGCGAAAGTAACTCGCGAAAGGTTGCGGCGCTCTGCACGTCGTTCTCCTCTTTGGCTTTACAATATCGACCGAATCACCTTCCCATCATTCACGATCTTAATCGGCCGGCCTTCGGGGGTGAGGAATTCCTGCTCGGGGTCGATGCCCAGCAGGTGCGTCATGGTGGCGAACAGGTCTTCGGGGCCATGCGGTTGATCGGTGGGGCGTTCGGCCCGTTCGTCGCTGGCACCGATCACGCGGCCACCCTTCACGCCGCCGCCGCCGAGGAGGACGGTGAAGCTGGGTCCCCAGTGATCGCGGCCGGCGTTCTTGTTGATCCGCGGCGTGCGGCCGAATTCGCCGGTGACCAGTACGAGCGTCTTCTCAAGCATGCCACGGTCGGCCAGGTCGCGGAAGAGTGAAGCAATGGCGGGGTCGAGCTGCGGCAGCAGGTCCCGGCGCAGCGTTTGAAAATTGCCGTCGTGCGTGTCCCAGTTGCTATGCTCGATGGTCACGCAGCGCACGCCCGCTTCGACCAGGCGACGGGCCATCAAGCAGGATTGGCCCAGCGTGTTGCGGCCATATTCATCGCGGAGCTTTTCCGGTTCCGCATGCAGATTGAACGCCTGCTTGGCCTGCGGCGAGACGATCAAATCAAAGGCCTTCTGGCGGAAGACATCGACGGTCTTTGCCCGACTGTTGCCTTCGAGCTCGGCCGACTTCTGAAACTTATCCACCCGCGCGAGCAACTGCTGCCGCGACGCGAGACGATCAGCGGATAGGGTCAGCGGCGGCGCAAGATCGGGAACGGAAAAATCGGGCGCGGCCGGATCGGCTTCGACGGAAAGAGGAGCGCACGTCGCACCCAAGTAAGAAGCGCCGGCACTATTGTGCATCTGTGGCAGGCAGACATAGGGCGGCACGGGACTGGCCGCGCGGACAGCGGATTTTTGCGGACCCAGCGTTTTCGAAATGATCGAGCCGAGCGACGGCCGTTGGTTGTTCGGTAGCAAGCTGGGGTTGAAACCAGCCTGCGGAAAATAGCCCGTCAGCATGTAATGGTCGGCCGGCCCGTGGTCGCTGTTCTTGTGACCAAAGCCGCGGAGCAGAGCGACCTTGTCCATCTGCTGGGCCATCTTCGGCAGCAGATCGGCAATCTGCAGCCCCGGCACGTTCGTCGCGGCGGGATTGAACTCCCCGCGAAACTCGGCCGGCGCTTGCGGCTTCATGTCGAACGTATCGATGGTACTCAAGCCACCCTTGAGAAACACATAAATCACGCTGAGGCCCCGATCCTTGGCCGCGGCGGCAATGTTCTCTGCGCGCAACATGCCGTCGAACGAAAGCGAACTGCCGAACAGGCCGGCGAGGCCGATTTTGAGCAGATCGCGGCGAGGGAGGCCATCACAGAAGGGGCGGTTGGTCATGGGAGGGCTCGTGGGGGGTGGATGGTTGTTGGTGGGTTATTGGCAGAGGAGAACTGCCGTCGTTTGGTTCGCGGTATCGACATCAATATAGATATCGCTTCCCCGTCGGAGGGCCGCTCCCTTGGGACAATAGTTCACTCGCCAGTGAACTCCGGCGTCATCCACCTGCGAAACGGTGACAACGGATTTCTGGACGTTGACGCCTTCCTGCAGTGCTCGCGCATTCGCCATGGTCATCACGTGCATGATGGACTGCACCATAGGATCGGAGGTCGAGATCAATTGACTGGTTGACATATGAACTTTCGTTAGGGCCCGAATAACGCGGGCGTTCGGCCGATGTCCTGCACCTGGCCATCCGGCGAGATAAGGTACGTCCGTTCGATCGACAGCACGAACTCGCCGATGTAGTTAGCGCCTTTCAAATCAGCGTCGTTCCGCACGAGCTTAACATCGGCGGGACTAGGCTCCTGAAAATAACCAGGACTGGAATGAGGATGGGTGTGAAACGAAGCCACAATCTCCTTGTCATCTATCTTACAGTCTGCAAAGGGAGGAGTGGAAATTTGACTCGAATCACCAACAGGCCAGCGAACAATCTCGAAGCCTTGATCGCGGATAACCACGAACCCACCTTCCTCGTGGGCATCGGTTGTGTCTGGTTCGGAGTCTTTCCAGGCTTTCCATACGCCGCGGCGAACGGTTTCGTCTGTGCATAGAGTTTGCCAATCCATCTAATGCCAACCATATCAATGATTAAACACAAACTCCAACGAGTTTAACATCGTCCAGGCCAAGTCTTCGGCTGCAGTCCGGCGGGCTTCGGTCGCGGTTTTGCCCGGCTGTTTTCCGGCGATTTGCAGGTAATCCACGGCGTTTTGGGTCTCTTCAGCGGAAGGCGGGCGGGCGAAGATTTGCAGGTAAAGTTCCTCAGCCAGGCGGGCGTCTTGCGATTGTTCTCGAGCGAGACGGGCGATGACGCCCCCTTCGTGCGAGAGCTTTTCTTGCACGCGCTGCGAGTTGAGCAAGTGCAGCACCTGGGCCACGCTGGGTTCGGAAACTCGCTCGCATTCACAGGCGGTCACGCGAACGGGGCGGCCGAAGAGTTTGAGAAAATAATGATCGACCTGGCTGTCCCAGAGTTCAATGGCGCGAGTATTCGGCGGCGCACCGTCGAATCGCTCGGGCACACCGGTCGCCTGACAGAGCGCATCGAGCAGCACTTCGGCATCCAGCCGCTTGAGCAAAGCCCGCGAGTAGTTCTGTTCATCGCGATTGTTCGTGGCGTTGGTCGTGGTGGACTGTTGATAGGTCCGCGACAGGGCAATCGACTTCAGCAGCGCGCGCAGGTCGTACTTCTGATCGATCAGATGTTTCGCGAGCCCGGTGAGCAACTCGGGATTGCTGGGCGGGTTGGTCGCCCGCACATCATCGACGGGCTCAACCAGGCCGCGACCGAGCATGTGCGCCCAGACGCGATTGGCCAGGTTGCGGGCGAAGAAGGGATTGTCGGCGGCGGTCATCCAGGCAGCAAGTTCCACGCGGCGATCGCCGGCGACGTTCTTCTCCGGCATTGGCTGACCAAGCGGATGGGCGGTAATGGCGGCGCCGGTGCGCGGATGCGTGGTCTTGGGATCACCCACCGCGGTCAGCACTTCGCCGAAGGGGCTGGTCTTGCGTTGCAACTGCGCGAAGTAGGCCGTCATGCCAAAGTAGTCGGTCTGGCTCCAGCGGTCATACGGGTGATGATGACACTGGGCACATTCGATCCTCACGCCGAGAAACACCTGCGACACCGCGCTCGCGGCCGGCCCCGGCTGCGGCACGGCTTTGAAGAAATAACCTTGCGGGTTCTCGCTCAGCGGTCCTTCGGCAGTCACCACCGCGCGGGCGAATTGATCGAGCGGCATGTTCTGCGCAAGCGCGGTGCGGACCCAGCGGTATTGATCGTAGGCCGCTTTGTGCCCCAGCGCCTGCCGATCCACCCGCAGCAGATCGGCCCACTTTAGCGCCCAATAGGTTGCGAACTCAGGCCGCTTGAGCAGTTCATCCACCAGCAGTTCGCGGCGATTCGTGCGGGTATCGGCCAGGAACCGCCGAGCTTCTTCCGCGGTCGGCAACGTGCCGATCAGGTCGAGTTGCACACGCCGCAGGAACTCAGCATCGGTGCAAACCTCGGCGGGGATGATGTTGAGCTGCCGCAGCCGGCGGTAGACATGGCCATCGATAAAGTTGTGTTCGGCGACCTGCGGATAAGCGGCGATGGCTTCCGGCCGCGGCACGATCACATGCAGCACATCGACCTGCCCCATGAAGCTGGCCATCACCGCGACGACACCGGGATTCTGCCCCGAAGTGACGAGACCTTCTTCGGTGACAGACGCCAGCGCGTCGTGATTCGATTGATACTTCGCGAGGCGGGTGACATCGACTCGCCGACCATCGGTCATTTCAGCAACGACTCGCAGTTGTTGCGTTTGACCCAGGCCCAGTTGTCGTTCGCGCGGCGTCAGTTCAACGGACTTCACCGTGGGATCTTTGGCCGACCCTTGCGGCAACCCAGCCGCAATCCAGCGGCGGAGCGTTTCGTACTCGGGCCGATCGGACGTGATCCGCACACCGCCGCCGTGTGGCGAAGCCCCGCTGGCCTTGAGCAAGAGTAAGCTTCGCTCCGGCGCGGCGGGAAACACGCGCCGACCCCGCCCTTCCATCGTCAGGGCGCGAAAGTCAGCCGGCGGATCGAAGCCAAACACAGAGAGCTTGAAACCATTCTGCCCCTCGGCTTTGCCATGACAGCCCGAAGCATTGCAACTAAACTTGCTGAGGATCGGTACGATGTCGTTTTCAAAATTAAGCGCCTGCGGCTGCTGCGTCCCTTGCACCATCACCGCAACTTCCGTCTTGATCGCGCCCGCGGTGATTTCGATAGCCGTCTGACCATCTTCTTTCGCCGCAACGATTCCCTCCGCACTTACGTCGGCGATTTTTGGATTCCGCGAAAGATAAGTGACCGCATGGGTCACATCGCGCACGTTCTTCGCTTCGTCGGTGCCACTCACCAGCAACTGCCAAGTGGCCCCGGCTCTCGACAGCGAAACTTGCACGGGATCAACGCGCAGCTCTTTCACCAGGGGCAGCGTTTCTTCTGTCTGTGCCAACAGAGCACCGGCCAGCAGCAGGCAACTGATCGGCCAAAGCAGGAGGGGAGCCAGACGCATCGTTCGGGCCTCGGTACGTTTCAACGCCACAGGAAGGGAACAGGCAGGCAGCGGTTGCGGAGGGAGCGGCCGAGGCGCGCTGCTTCGACGAGCAACGGCCGGGACGCATCAATCAATCCTAATCGACGGAGTGAGGGCGGGGCAAGCTGAATGGTGGGGCAAGTTTCAAACTTGGCAATGTTCGGGAACGAGTTGACACTCCTATCGAGTCGAGCGTCGTCGCGCCGCGCGCCAAAAAACCACACACGAGAACGAAATCAGGAGCAAAGTCAGGCCAAGTCTCGCAATCCAGCCCATTACTTGAAACCAGCCGCTCGGAAATCCCTTCACCGCGTCATCCACCAAGCTGTAAACAAGAATCGCCTCAAATCCCAGCAGGAATATCGCAAGTGGAACCGCGCTCCCCGCCTCGGGTTGCGGAGCAGGCGGTGGTTCCGAGGGTGATTGCGGCGACTCGTAGGGGTTGGCGTCCATTGCGGAGCGGCTCGTGGCCATTTGAAAACTTGCGTCACGATTACTCAATCGGCAAGTTCGCTGCCTTCCAGGCTTTGAAGCCGCCTGCCAGGGATTGCACGTTGGTGTAGCCCATTTTTTGTAAGTTATCGACGGCCAGGGCGGAGCGGTATCCGCCGCCGCAGTAGCAGATGATCGCCGTGGTGATATCGGGCACGGCTGGTTCGATCTTCAATTCGATCACCCCTTTGCTGAGGTGCAGCGCGCCGACGGCATGTCCCTGGGCGAACTCCTCGGCTTCACGAGTGTCGATCAACTTCGCGCCGGCCTGTTGCTGCTGGAAAGCCTCGGCCGCGGAGATTTCCTGAATGCGAGTTTTGGCGTCAGCGGCCAGTTGTTCAAAGCGGGGAGGATGAGGCATTAGCAAAGTTCCGGTCGGTGATTGCCAGGAAGATAATTTGTCACTTGCTTGTCATTCTATAAAATAAGAGATGCCGCTGCGCGGCGGGTGGCAAGTTAGAAACTTGCCCCACGGGCCGATTTAAGGAGTTGCCATGTTTCGCATTCGTAAGGGGATTGAGCGGGGCCATTTCAATCATGGCTGGCTGGATACGTTTCACACGTTTTCGTTCAGCGAGTATCAAGATCCCGCGCACCAGCAGTTCCGCTCGCTGCGAGTGATGAACGAGGACCGGGTCGCGGCCGGTCAGGGCTTTGGCATGCATGGCCATCGCGATATGGAGATCCTCACGTTCGTCCTCAGCGGCGAATTGCAGCATGAAGATAGCCTGGGCAACGGCGAGGTACTGCGGCCGGGCGAAGTGCAGCAGATGACCGCCGGCTCGGGAATTCGGCACAGCGAATTCAATCCGTCGTCCACGGCAGAAGTGCATCTGTATCAAGTCTGGCTGCTGCCGGAGCGGGCCGGCTTGAAGCCCAGCTATGCCCAGAAGAAGTTTGAGGCAACGGGACGAGAGAACCGCTGGCAAGTGTCCGCCTCGCGCGATGGGCGTGATGGCTCGCTGACCATTCATCAGGATGCAACGATTCTGCGCGCATCGCTCGCCGGCGATCAGAGCTTGAAATATGAAATCGAGGCCGGTCGCCATATCTGGTTGCAGGTGCTGGCGGGTGAAGTGACCGTGGCGGGGAACAAGCTGCTGGCCGGGGATGGGGTGGCAGTGAGTGCAGAGCCAATGCTAACAATCAAAGCCGATGTGAATGCGGACTTGCTGTTATTTGACCTTGCCTAAACGCCCCGTGGCGGATGACTGTGTTTTGCAGCAGCGATAACACGGCGGAGTGGCGCTCTCGCCTTCCATTTTCATGAGGCTTGCATTTTCGTCGGCAAGTCCGGTCGATTGCTCCGACGCTGACCACGCGGTTTTTCAATTCCCGTCGTCGATCGCGTTCCGCTCACTCGCCAAATTCGTGCCGCAGCGCTCCGGCGCTGCATCGTTAGGGTCGGTGTGCCTGGACGACCCGCAACTGGGCGTGTTGGCTTGCACGATGGTGTCATGGAATGCAAGGAAAATAGAAAGCTCTCGCGCGGCACTTCCTCGCTTACGCGTCGGGCTTCCTGGGGCTTCGCCAGCGCTGCCGGTATTACCGATTTTGCCGTCAATGCTTCCCTGGTTAGAAAACTTCCGCGCACCATCGCACTCCGGCCGATAACGCTGGTATGACGACGCGCAACAGTTCCTTGCCCGAGTCGTCGCCGGAACGGATGCCTGCGCCGGACTCTTCAATCACGCTGCCGTTAGCCTGGCGAATCGGGCTCAGCGGCCTGTTGCTGTTTCACTTAGCAGCGGTCTTTCTGGCGCCGTTTCAGTTTGCCTGCCGCGTGGGGAATGGCTCTTCGTCCCCGCTGGCCGATGGGCTGATCTATGCCTTCCGCCCGTACATCGGCGCGCTGTATCTCGATCATGGCTACTTCTTTTTCGCGCCCAATCCGGGGCCGAGTCATCTGGTTGATTATCGTGTGGAATTCGCCGACGGCCGCCCGGCGGTCACCGGCCGGTTTCCCGATTTGAAAAAGCAACAACCGCGGCTCAAGTATCACCGCCACTTCATGATCGCCGAAGCGCTCAACAATCAATTCGAACCGCCGACCCCGCCGCCGGAACCTTCACCGCCGGCGCTCAATGCCCAGCAATCACCGCGCGAACGGCAGATCCATGCCGACCGCGTGACCGCTCATCAGACGCTGCTGACGGAATGGAAACATCGCCGCCGGCAGTACGAGGCGATGACCAAGTCCATTGAAGCCCATCTGCTCAAAGAGCACGGCGGCTCGAAGGTGACGCTGACCCGCGTCGAACATCGGCTGCTGATTCCGTTTGAGAAGAGCGAGCTGGGTCTCGCGCCCAGCGATGCGACGACCTACGTCAACTTGCCCGAAACGATTCCCACGCCCCCGCGCGGAGAGAACCCATGATGCCGCTCGTTGCCGCCGCGGAAGCCTGGCTCCGCGGAATCTGGGACGGCTGGAATCGCTTCTGGTTCCAGCCGGAGCAACCGCACACGCTCGCGGTCGTGCGGATTTTGGGTGGGGCAATGCTGCTCTATACGCAGCTCGTCTGGACGCTGAACCAGGGGATGTTCCTGGGCCGCGAAAGCTGGCTCAACCGCCAGACTGCGGAGCTGTTGAACACGTCCACCGACGGCCGGAACTATGCCTGGAGCTATTTGTACTACGTCGAATCGCCGGTGCTGCTTGGGATCCTAAACTTCGCGGCCATCATTGTGTTCTTGATGCTCACGCTCGGGTTCTATACCCGCATCGTCTCGGTCCTCGCCTTCATCATCACGCTTGCCTATTGCCATCGGCTGACCGGCAGCCTGTTCGGCCTCGATCAGATCAACGCGATGCTGGCGACGTACTTGATGCTGGGAACGAGCGGCGCGGTCTATTCCGTCGATCGCTGGCTGGCTGAGCGCCGCGGCGATGCGCCGCCGATCCAACCCGCGGCCAGCACGAACATCGCGATTCGCTTGCTGCAATTGCACATGTGCGTGATCTATTTGTTCGGCGGCATTGGCAAAGCCCGCGGCGAAATGTGGTGGGATGGCAGCGCCACCTGGTTTGCCATCGCCAATCTCGAATATCAATCGTTCGATCTGACCTGGCTGGCCACTCACCGCTGGCTGATCGCCCTGCTCACCCATATCACGGTGTTTTGGGAAGTCTTCTATTGCATGTTGATCTGGCCCAAGCTCACCCGGCCGATCATGCTCGCTCTCGCCGTCGGCGTGCACGGGGGCATCGCCCTGTTCCTGGGCATGCCCACGTTCGGCCTGGTGATGCTGATCGGCAACCTGGCTTTTGTTTCGCCGGAGATCGTGGCTGCCATTGTC
>JAYTUF010000124.1:0-10705 GCA_043744755.1 Anatilimnocola sp. | reverse complement strand
CGCGATAGAAATCGACGATGACAGGGTTGAATGTGTCGGCGGAAATTTCTTTGCCGAAACGACTCACAATCTCCACGCCGTGGTCATAGAGCCGTTTGAAATCGGGGTTCTTCAAGTACTGCGGAATCTTCCTCTTGCTGAGCTTGTTCTTGCTCCCCGGCTCCGCGACATAGGGCAGATGGGCATACACCGGCAGTGGATACCCCAATCCTTGCAAGATGAAAATTTGCCGAGGCGTATTGGAGAGATGTTCCTCGGCCCGGATGACGTGCGTGATCTGGAAATCGAAATCATCGACGACACTGGCCAGATGATAAAGACAGGTGCCATCCGCCCGCTGAATGACGTGGTCCTGCTCACGGGCCCAGTCGAACTCGCAAACGCCGCGGACCTGATCGTCGATGATGCACTTTCCCTCGCGGGGCATCTTTAATCGCACAACCTGCTGACGACCTTCCGCGACGAATTTGGCAACCTGTTCGTCGGTTTCCGCCATCCACTTCCTGCTGTACAAGAACGCCCGTTTCTCAGCTTCGGCAGTCTCGCGCTCGGCCTTCAGTTCCTCCATCGTCGCGAAGTCACGGTAAGCATGTCCCCGCTCCAGCAACAGTTTCGCCGCCGCCTGATATTGCGGCAGCCGCTGCGATTGAAAATAGGGACCGTACGGGCCGCGACTACTCAAACCATCGTCGGTCGGCCCTTCGTCCCAATCGATGCCGAGCCATTTGAAGCCATTGATAATCGGCAGCAGGGCCTCGGCCACGTTGCGCCCCGCGTCGGTATCGTCAATCCGCAGCAGGAACTGGCCACCGTGCTGCCGCGCATAGAGCCAATTGAACAGCGCGGTCCGCACGCCGCCGATGTGCAAGTAGCCCGTGGGACTGGGAGCGAAACGAGTGCGAACGGTCATGGGGAGGCGAACCTTCGTGAGTTTTGTAATGAGAGACATTCATTAGACGGGAAGGAGGCGGCGGGGGAAGTGGGGATTGCGGAGTGCCAGCGTCGGGAATGGAGATTGAATAGTGGAGATTGGAGAGTGCAAATTGGGTATGCTGCTCTTTACTCCGCATTCCGAATTCCGCAATCACACTCCGCATTCGCTTGCCTCCGGAGATTATGCCATGCAATCACTATTCGACCGCCGCACATTTCTGCAAGGCTCCGCGGCCGCACTCGCGACGGGTGCGCTAGGTTCTTTTGATTCACACGCAGTAGCGCAAGTCCCTGGGTTGCGGCCGGAGCGAGTTGACGGGATTACCGTCATCAATCCCGAAGGGCGGGTGCCGCTGAGTTTCATCATTGATGATTCGACCTGCCTCGTGAATCTCGCCCACTTCTGCATCCCGCAGTTCGCCGAGGTTTTCCCTGATCGCTATTTGCAAGACTGGCGGAAGTTGCCGCGGGAGATTCCCGATTCGTTCGTGCGTGAGTTTGGCGAGTGGTGCCATGAGCACAAGGTGAAGGGGAAGTACAGCATCGTTCCGTATCCCGCCTGCGTGGGCTGGGTCGATCGCGAAATGCCGGGCTGGACGAAGAAAGAGTTGCAAAACAGCTTGCAACTGGTTCGCGACTTGATGCTGCCTGATTGGGATATTCATCCCGAGATGATCACGCACACCTGGGCCATTAATACCACGACCGGCAGGCCTTTTGAAGAACGCAACGAGCAGACGATGGAGAACTGGGGCTTCTCGGTTGGCAAGAGCGTGGATGAAATCGCCAACTACATGTCCTACGCTCTCAAGATTCTGAAGAACGCGGGCCTGCCCTGCGAAGGAGTGACCACGCCGGGCGGCTTCGGCAACAAGGTGCTGCCCAATCTGTCGCAGGCGACTTTGCAAAGCTGCCGCGATGTGTTCGGGGCCGAAATCCCGCACTATTTTCGGCACCTATATGACAAAGGCGAGCGCAGCGTCGCGCCGCGAGTGGAATATGCGACGGGCATCTCGGGCGACAATGCGAAGTGCGCTGTCTCCATCATCGGCTGCACCGGCGATTGGTTCGGCGGCTGGGATGGTCTCACGCCCGGCAACGTCAATCAGTTCATTTCCGCCGACGGCACCGGCGGCCGACTACCGGAAGTGATCGACCGCGGCGAGCCGGCCATCCTGGTCTGCCATTGGCCCGGCATCTATTACAACGGCGAGCGGATCGGCTTCAATATCTTCAAGGAAATCGTCAAGCGACTCGATGCCAAGTATGGCTCGGGTTTGATTTGGATGAAGTTGAGTGAGATCGCTCGGTACTGGGCGGCCAAGGAGTTGACCCGCATTTCGCGAGAGAAGAACGTGATCTCCTTGTTCGCGCCGTTTGCCTCGCCGCGGTTTACGCTCGAGATTGCGGAAAAGGGCGGAAACAAGAGTCCGCTCAATCTCAAGCACAAGGATCAAGTCACCGAACTCAAAGTGGTTGATCAGCTTGATAAACTTGTATCCGGGACGATGCATCGGAGCGCTGGCAAGATTACGGCCTGTCTCGATCTGCCAAAGGGAACGAGTGAATTGTTGCTTTAATGCGACTTAGGAAACGCCCCCGGCCTCGTGCCGGGGGTTCACCGGCTTTTGCACAACTTGGTGAAATGCACCCATGAAACCCACCGCCGACTTCCGCGATCGCCTGCTCTCCTGCCTCGGCGGTCCCTGGCCTGACCCGCCGCCGCTTGAAGCCAAGATTGTTGCGACCGAGCAACTCGACAAGGTCCGCCGCCTCAAGATTTCGTATCAAACCGAACCGGGCGAAGTCGTCGCGGCCTGGCTGCTCATTCCCGATTCCGCGACGGCGGATAAACCCGCGCCCGGCATTTGCGTTTGGCATCAGCACAACGGCGCTTGGCATCTGGGCGCTTCCGAACCAGCCGGCCTGGCGGGCATGCCCATGCATCACACCGGTCTGGCGCTCGCCCGCGAGGGTTATGTGGTCCTGTGCCCCGATGCGCTCGGCTTTGGCGAACGTGAGCAGGGTTACAAGAACAAGGGCGGAGCGCTCGAGCGATTTCTGTTTTTGAAATATGTCGTCGAGGGTAAGTGCCTGGCTTGGAAGCACATTCTCGATATGCGCCGCGCGGTGGACCTGCTCGCTTCACGTCCCGAAGTCGATGCCCAGCGGCTCGGCTGCTATGGCCATTCGATGGGCTCGACACACACCTGGCTGGTCGGCCCGTGGGAGCCGCGGCTGAAAGCGCTCGTCGGCAATTGCTGCCTGCCGACGTACTCTGCCATTCATCGACTGCAGCTTTTGCACTGCTTTCCCAACTTCATTCCCGGCCTGCTCCAATTCGGCGACACGCCCGATATTGCCGCCCTCATCGCGCCGCGGGCGTTGCATCTCAACCTGGGCGACCAGGACGGCGGCAGCCCCATTGAAGAAGCCCGCGCAGGGGTCGCCCGCATTGAGAAGGCTTATCAGGCCGCCCATGCCGAGAAGAACTTTTCGCACTTCATTGAGGAAAAAACCGGCCACGTCCTCAGCCCGGCGATGTGGCAACGGGTGGCAGCGTTTTTTGGGAAGCATTTAAGCTAGGCTCGATTCAACGGTTCATTCATTCGGAGACTTCTACTTGATTGCATTCATTCCAAGGCAGTTTATCCTCGGACTGCTGCTGACTACCGCCGCTGGTTTTTGCGGCACACCTGCTTGCGCTCAAAAATCGGCCGACGAGCGCGCCACGAAACTCACGTCAGCAATGCAGCCCTTTGTCGATAGCGGCGAAGTGGCAGGGCTGGTGGCGGTGATAGGGAACAAGGACGGCATCGTAGCTACCACCGTGCAAGGCGCGCAGAACATTGAAGGCCAGCAGCCGATGAAGGCGGATTCGCTGTTTCGCATCGCCTCGATGACCAAGCCCATCACCGCCATCGGCATCATGATTCTGCAGGACGAAGGGAAGCTCTCCGTTGATGACGATGTCGAAAAACACTTGCCGGAGTTCAAAGGTTTGAAACTGGCCACACAAGTGGATGGCAAGTCGGAACTGCGCGACCCCGCGAGGAAAATCAAGATTCGCGATCTGCTGACTCACACGTCAGGCCTGCCCGGCGGCTATCCGGGCGAGCTGAAGAACCTGTACTTCGACCGGCAGCACTCGCTGGCGGAAGCCACCGCCGCGGCATCGAAGCAGCCCTTGCAGTTCGCGCCAGGCACCAAATGGGCGTATTGCAATTCGGGCATCGACGCGCTGGGGCGGATCATTGAAGTCGTATCGGGAAAGTCCTACGAAGATTTCTTGAATGAGCGAGTCTTCAAGCCGTTGAAGATGGTGGACACCACGCCCTACCCCACGGACGAACAACTAAAGCGGCTTGCCGGCCTTTACGACCGTCAGGAGAACAAGCTGGTTTTTGCGAACTACCAATTGCTGGGACCCACGAAGAACGCCAAGCATCCGATTCCCGCCGGCGGACTTTATTCCACGGCTGCCGACCTCGCCCGGTTGTATCAAATGATGCTGCACGGCGGCGAGCTTGACGGCCAGCGAATCATCTCGAAGGAAGCCGCTAAGCAAATGACCAGTGTGCAGACCGGCGAGATCAAAACCGGCTTCACGGAAGGCATGGGCTTTGGCTTCGGCTGGGCCGTCGTGCGGCAGCCGACGGGCGTCCACGAAATGATGTCGGCCGGCACCTATGGCCACGGCGGCGCCTTCGGCACGCAAGGCTGGGTTGATCCGGAGAAGAAACTCTTCGTGATCCTGTTGATTCAGCGCGTCGGCCTGGTCAATGCCGATGGCTCGAACCTGCGGAAGGCGCTGCAGGAAGTTGCGGTAGGGATAAAGTAAGCCGTGAACGACTTGCTGAATCCATATGCATCGCCGCAGCTGCCGCCCGCGGGGAACTCCATTGATGAGCGGCGGACGATTGTCGGCTCGTTCGTCGTCGATGAACTGACGCAGCGCGATGCCGCCCGCGGTTATCGCCTCAAGCATGTTTTCTGGCTCGCGAGTTCGTTGGTCGCGCTCCCTATCGTAATGCTAACTATGATTTTCGTCCCCCAAGCCGTTTGGAATCGGGGGAGTGTCGAGTTGCAACTCATGTTATCCGCCGCTGCGTTCATCGTCGGTTCCTGCGCTACGATCGGCCTGCACATCGCCCTCGATTGGTCCATCTTCTGGCACAATCTGCGGCAGTTGCAGCGGCATCCCATCGCCGGCGCCGTTGGCCCCTGGCAAGTTCAGATTAACGAGCAGTCGATTTCCATCGCCACCCAGCGCGGCCAACAAACGTGGCCGCTCGCCGAAGCCCGCCGCATGGAACTGAACCAGCGGCCGATTGTTATCTGGCTGGAACCCGACCTGGCCATCGCTCTCCCCAAGCATGGCGACTACTTGGAAGATGACTACGCCGCGGTCCGCAAGACGCTGCGTCATCGCATCGGGCATATTGGCGGTGAGTTGGTGAAGTGGCGGTAGCAGACCCTACGAGATCCAGCGTGGCGACGTAACTTCGCGGACGCCGGCCCCCGATCCAACCTTTTTGTCCATCTATTCCACGGCCAATTGTTGCCAAACGTGGGAATGGCGCGAATTCTCGTCCATCAATCGGTCGATTAATGGACGCCCCTCTCCAGGGTGGTGTGCCAAGTTACGACGAACACCTACTTCGCCGCCGTCTTTGTTTCCGGCGGCTTCGGGGCTTCAAACGTGGCGAAGACAGCGCCGGCGTCGGTCCAGACTCGGAGGACGCTGTCGGCACCGCCGGCGATGATGATCTTGCCGTCGGCACTGGCTGCCGAAGAGTACATGTAGTCGGCCGAGCCGGGGAAGTCGCGGACGTTGCTGCCGTTGGCGGCGTTGATCAGTTTGACCTTGGCGTCGCCGCTGCTGGCGATGACGGTGTCTCCTTCGCCGACGAAGTGGACGTTGGTCACTTCCTTGGTGAACTGGTTCTGCACGGTGCGGGCCTGGTCGCCGGTGCGGGTGTCCCAAACCTTGATGACGTTGTCAGCCCCGCCGCTGGCCATCAGGCGGCCATCGGCCCGCCAGGTGACGCCCAGCACGTGATGTGTGTGCCCTTCAAACGAGCGGACGAATTTGCCGTCGGCCACCGTGAATAGCTTGACGAAGCGATCGGCGCCGCAGCTCGCGATTTGCTTGCCATCGGGAGCGAAGTCGAGCGCGAAGACCGTGTCGCTATGCGGTTCCTTAAAAGCGAGAGTGAGATTGCCGGTGGCGATATCCCAGAGCTTGATCTCGCCGCTGCGGGATGGCTCGCCGCCGCCCGTCGCCAGCGTCTTGCCATCGGGGCTGAAGTCGAGCGCGGTCACGCGGTCCACGAGCTTATCGCCCATCTCGGCCGAGCCGATGGTCCGCTCCAGCTTCCACTCAGTGGAAACGTCCCAAGCCTGCGCTGTGTTGGCGGCAGCGGCGGCGATAAGACGTGAATCAGTGGCGAAGGCGACTCCGGAGAGCGGAGCACCGCCGCCGAAGACTTCGACCGCAGCACCGGTTTCTGAAGCGTAAGTGTGAATCAGTTGATCGTCGCCGACTACTGCGACAATGACGCCATCGGGCGAGAACGACGCGCCCTTGAACGGCTTTTCGCTATCGGTGACAGCCTTGGTGGCGACCACCAGGTCGGCATCGGCTTTCTTGCCCGCTTCTTCGCGGTCTTTCACGAGTTGCTCGAAACCGGGGACGGCTTCGGTCGCTTTCTTGACAGCTTCGTCGGCCCGTTCCACGCTCCGCTGAGCCGCCTTGAGGGTCCGGTCCGAAGCGTTCCGTTCATCGACGGCCTTGGTGAAGACTGGCATTACCGTCTTCACCTTTTGATCAGCCGCGGTGAAGGCAGTCATGGCATCAGTCGCGGCCTTGTCCGTGACCTTCTTAGCTTCGTCAGCGGTCTTCTTCGCGGTCTCCATGTCGGTAAAGACCTTGTCCGCCGCAACCTTGGCTTCGGCCGCGGTCTTGTTCTTGGCTTCCGCGTCTTGCGTGGCCTTTTCGGCCGTCACGAGCGCTTTCTTCAAATCTTCATTTGCGGCATCTTTGTCGGACGCTTCCTTGGCTTTGGCTTGGGCTTCCTGGGCCTTCTTCAGTTCCGCTTCGGCGTCCTTGGCTGTCTTGGTCACAGCATCGCGGTCAGCGGTTGCTTTTTTGAAGGCTTCGTCGGCTTTAACAACGGCTTCGTCGGCGGCTTTTTTGGCTACATCGGCCTTGGTCTTCTTTTCAGTATTTTCCACCAAGGCCTTGTCGGAATCTTCCTTCTCCTTGGTCGGGCCCTTGGCAGCTTCGTCTTTCTTCTTGAAGTCGTCGTCGGCGGTTTTTACGGACTCTTTCGATTTCTTTTGATTATCTTCCTCGGCCGTCTTGCGCTTGGTGGCTTCGGTCAGATCGGCTTTGGCCAGTTCGACATGCTTCTTGGCGAGTGAAACAGCGCGGGTGACTTCGGCCGCTTTGAGCGTGGCCCGCAGATCGCCCTTCACCTCGGAGATTTGCTTCTGATCTTCGGCGTTCCAGATGCGGGCGGTGTTGTTGGAGCTGACCGAGACGAATCGCTTGCCGTCGGCGCGAACGGCGACGGCTTCGATGGGCGTGCCGTGGCTCATGGACTTATCAGCTTTGCCGGTGACAACGTCCCAAGTCTTGAGGCTGCCATCCTTGCTACCCGACAGGAGCTTTTCGCCCTTGCCGATGGCGGCGAGAGACGTGACGGGCTGGGAGTGACCGGGGAGTTCGAACAGCGGCTTGGGCGCTTCTGCCGGCTGAGCATCGGGCAGGGCATACAGGCGAATGATGTTGTCGCCACCGCCCGTGGCGACGGTCTTTCCTTCAGCGACGAGCGCGACGGCATTGACCGGCGCGGGGGTTTCGATCTTGGCGAGTTCCTTCTGGTCGGCAACGCTCCACACGCGGAACGTTTTGTCCTGCGAGCCGGAGACGAGCTTCGTGGCATCGGCATTGAACGCCACGCCGGTCGCGGCGGCAGTGTGTCCTTCGAGCGTCTTAGCAACTTTGCCGGTGGCGACATCAAAAATGCGAATCTTGCCATTCTCTTCGCCAATCGCGGCCCACTTGCCATCGGCAGAAGTGGCCAGCGAACGGACGGCGGTTTCCAGACCGGCCAGGTCGAGGGCTTTCACCGGCTGCGGCTTCCGCCAGAGCTTGACGGTGCGGAATCCGCCACTGGCGAGGAGCGTGCCATCGGGGCTGAACTCCAGCGATTGAATCAAGTCGAGGTCGGCCACGCCGGCCGCGGTGTACAGTCCCTTCTTCATCAATTCCGGATCAGTCAAGCGGCCCAATTCTCGCTTGCTCGGAATGTGATAGAGAAAAATCTGATTGGCCCGCGCGACGGCCGCATATTGACCATCGGACGTGAGGGCGACGGCATAGATGGGATTCACGCCGGGGGGCAACGGCTGCCAAACAATGTTCGCGCCGGCGCCCTTCACTTCGCCCTTAGCGCCCTGATCGATCCAAAGTTTGATCAGACCCAGTTCTTGCGATGTGAGGGCTTTGGCCTTCACGTCGTTATCGGGTGGCGGCATGAAGGGTTCTTTTTGCCGGGCGGCCAACTTGAGGAGCAGGCTCTCGGCACTCTTGCCGGCCACGACCGACGGGCCTTCGCTGCCCCCTTTCAGAATCGTCTGCGGGGTTTCCAAAGTCAGGTCGCTTTCGGCTTCGGTCGCGCTATGGCAGGCCAGGCAGTTGCGACGGAAGATCGGCAGAATTTCCTTCTCGAAATCGACCGGCCCGTCGTGTTTGACTTCAGCAATGTCGATCGGTTTAGCGGCCGCCTTGGGCGGCTTCGCCTGACCAAAAACCATGGCGGGCGAGAAGCCAACGGCGGCTAGAGTGAGTACAAGCCAGGTGTTGCGAGCGATATTCATAAGATTAACCGAGAGGTTTTCAAATTGGCGGGAATGTACTTGGACTGGCAGGACTAAATTGATCAGCAACGCTATTTGGCAGCCGCTTCGACCTTTTCAACTTTAATCACGACGGGAGCCGACAGTTCAACATTCATATTGTTGAACTTCCCTTTGGCGCGAATCGTGGCGGTGTGTTCGCCGGGAGTCGCGTTCTTGTCGGCCACCAGTTCGAACTTGGCTTCGCCCTCTTCCTTCTTAAGCGTGAGCTTGGCTGCGGAAATGCCATTCACGCCGGAGGGAGCGTCGAAGGTAAAGTCCACCGAGTCGGCAAAGCCGTACAAGCGGTCGAGCTTGATGCTGAAGGGGGCCTTCTCACCTTGCTTGACGGCTGTGGGTGCGCCAGGCGTAAGCGTGTAAGGGGCCGCCGCGATTTTGACCTTGATGGGCGTGCTGACGAGGGCAAAGTTCACATCCTTGGGCGCGTTGGCCTTCTTGACATCGTCCAGCCGCTTTTCAATTTGCTTCTTCAGGTCGTCGGCCTGCTTGGCTTTGTCCTGGGCGGCCTTCAGTTCCGCGTCGGCCTTGGTCTTGGCATCTTCCGCGGCCTTGGCTTTGTCAGCCGCGGCTTTTTTGGCGGCTTCGTCACCCTTCTCCGCGTCTTTCACTTCCTTGGCAGCGTCCGCCACCGCTTTCACTGCCGCATCTCGGGCGGTCGTCAATTGCTTGACCTGTTCGCCCAGAGTCTTGACCATCTCATCCATCTGCTTCTTCTCTTCAGTCGCACGCGTTTCGGCTTCGGGATTGCGAATGTATTTCCGCTTCGTTTCACCCTTCATATAGAAGGTGTAGATGCCCGGCTTGGTGTTCTGCTGGTTGATTTGCAGTTCAAACTTGCCTTCTTTGGCATCGGCGGCGAGGTTGATTTCCTTGGGCTTGAGCTCGGTGGGCAAGCCGACAGCGGTCAGCTTGATAGCTTCTTTGAAATCGTTGCGGCGCGTGACGGTGAGCGGAATTTCGAGATTGCCACCGAGGGCCGTTTCCCAGATTTTGTCTTCGCCGATCTGCACGAAGGCCGGCTCGGTTTCCTTATCGGAGACGCTGATCTGAAAAGAACGGAGCAGGCGGAACTCCGGCAACTGCGTCTGACGATTGGCGGAACCCCAAACCATGCTGCCGTACCGCGATTCGCGAGCGACCTCTTTGTCTCCGACCTTGGCCTTGGCGATAATCTTTACGCCGCCAGCCCAGGGTGCCGCATTTTCGCTCGCCGCGAAGATCAGGCTGGCGGTATTCACTTCGCCGCCGATACTCGCGCCGCGGCAGGTGATGCCTTCTGGCAAGCCTTCGGCGGTGATCTGAATATCGCCTTTGAAATCGTCCACGCGGTTGATCGTGACGTTCACCAGTGTGGTGCCGCCGCGCCGCAGGGTGATGCCGCTGAGGGCCGAACCTTGATTGTTGTTCCCGCCACCCGCAGCGGGCTGGGCACCGATCGAAAGCAACTGAAAATCAGGCTCCAGCGGGCGAATGGCCAGGCGATAGACATAGCTCGGGTCCTTGCGGCCATCGCCGAATTGATCGCGAATCATCACTCGGTAGGAACCATCGTCCGGCGCGGTGAAGCGATAGGATGGATCGTCGGTCGAGGTATCATAATCGCTGCCGATTTTTTGATTGCGCTCGGCGGGGTCATCGACCTGAGCGATGTCGCTCATGGTCTCTTCCCCCTTTTCATTCTTCACAACACGCATCACCGAGAAGTAGGGATCGGAACCAAGACCCAGTTGATGAGAGATCGCTTCAATCATCAGCACTTGTCCCTTCTTCGCGTCGAATTGCACCCAGTCAATATCGCGCTGAGGATAAAACTGGCCCACGTATTCGCAAGGGATGGTGAGCTTCT
>JAYTUF010000123.1:0-10725 GCA_043744755.1 Anatilimnocola sp. | reverse complement strand
GCGGCAGCCTGGCCATGGCCCGCGATCCCGACGTGGCGCACAGCGCCACATCGCAGTTCTTTTTCAATCTCGTGGACAACAGCGCCTTGGATTATGTCGGCGAAGCGACCGACGCCGAGTTCGGTTATTGCGTGTTCGGCCAGGTGCTTGAAGGGCTGGATGTGCTGGATAAGATCGCCCAGAAGCCAGTCACGGCGCAAGGCGATTTTCCCGCGGTGCCCGAACAGGCGGTGGTCATTCTGTCAATGGAGCAGGTGCAATAATTGTGTTTGCAGGCCGCAAAGCTCGAGCTGGCAATTAGTTAGCACTCACTTCCCGCCCCGGCTTGCGACCGCGGCGGCCAAGCTATAATGGTGGCGAGCGAATTCAACCTGAGTTTGCTGCTGAAGCGTTGTTTTTGAAACAACAGACCGAGCCACCTATCGCATCACGCTGCGCCTGACCCGACCCGTTATCGCGGGCTTTCTTGTCTCCCATAGCTGGGGAGCCATTTGCCGAGTGCCGCTGCTGCAGCGTATGCTCATCGATTCAATAGTCGAATCGCAGCTATAACCTGCCCCTGTAAAACATGACGAACGAAACCGATCCGATTCAACCCCAACCGGGCGACGCCGCGAAGTCACGGGGCGTGCCTGTGGAGGCCTCGCACCTCGTCGAGCCTGTGAAAGTGGTCGATGCCGACAAGGCCATCGAACCCGTCGATGCTCCCGGCATTCACCACGCGGTGAAGACACTGCTCGTTGGCAAGCCGCTTGATCTGGCCGACCAATCGATCCACCATCACATTTCGCTGATCGCGTTTCTGGCCTGGGTTGGCCTGGGCGCCGACGGATTGTCGTCGTCCTGCTATGGTCCCAGCGAAGCCTTCGAGCACCTAAAGGGGCACACTTACCTGGCCCTGTTCCTGGCCTTGGCGACGGTTTTTACCGTCATCATCATCTCCGCCTGCTATAGCTACATCATCGAAGCCTTTCCCAGCGGCGGCGGCGGATATCTCGTCGCCAGCAAGATGCTGGGGAGAGAAATCGGCGCACTCAGCGGCTGTGCTCTCGTGGTCGATTACATTTTGACCGTCACCGTTTCGATCGCGGCGGCCGGCGATGCCCTGTTTGGATTGTTAGGTCCCAACATCCTCTCTCTGGCGAGAACACTGCATCTCCCGTTTCAAGACGAAACGTCCGTCAAACTTGGTTTTGAGATTGCCGCCGTCGCGTTCCTGATCATTCTTAACCTGCGCGGCGTGAAAGAATCGGTCACGATTCTTGCGCCCATTTTTGTGATCTTTCTCATCACGCACGCGATCCTGATCGTCGGCGTGCTGGGGTCGCACGTGGGAGACATTGGCAGCCTGACCAGCGAAGTGACTAGCAGCATCTCCAGCGATGTGAGAAATCCCTCTATCGGCTGGTGGTTTTTGATCAGCATGTTGCTCAAAGCCTATTCGCTGGGCGCTGGTACGTACACAGGCATCGAAGCCGTTTCCAACAGCATGGCCGTGATGCGCGAGCCGCGGGTCGCGACGGCCCAGCGGACGATGATCTATATGGGCGCTTCGCTGTCGATCACCGCCGGCGGGTTGATGCTGGCTTACTTGCTGTTTGAACTCGATTTGAAGAAGCATCATGCGGCGACCCTAACTCCGCCAGCAGTGACGGCGGTATTGGATCCGAGTGGTCATCCGCCTGTCCATGCAAAGCTCGACAGCCTGGAATCGCTCAAGCACGAGCGCAAGCAAACGATGAATGATCTGCTGGTGCAATGGTTTGTGTCGGGCGCGGAAAATGTCGTTAACAAGAAAGATGCCGGGTGGCTAGGAGGGATCTTCCGCTACATCACGATCCTGTCCGAAGCCGTGCTGCTGCTCGTCGCCGCACAGGCGGGTTTCATTGGCGGACCGAAGTGTCTCGCCAACATGGCCTACGATAGTTGGGTACCCCATTGGTTCGGCAGCTTGTCGGAACGCCTGTCGTCGCACTATGGCATTCTGCTGATTGGCCTCAGTTCGATCGTGGCCCTGATCGTGACCGGTGGCATGGTTTCGCAACTGATCATCATGTACTCGATCAACGTGTTCGTGACGTTCACGCTGTCGATGATCGGCATGTGTTTGTACTACTATCCGATGCGCGGCAAGCTGCCGAGCTGGAACATGCGGATGATACTGTTTTCATTCGGTGCCGTGATGTGCAGTTCCATTCTGGTGGTTACGGTCTGGTTTAAGTTTTTTGATGGGGGTTGGATCACGATGTTGGTCACTGGCGTGCTCTGGGCGCTGGCTTTGATCATTCGGCGGTACTACATCGGCGTTTCGTCTCGCCTGCGTGGCTTGGATGAATCGCTGGGCACGATTGAAGTGCAGGGCAAACCCAATGAGACGCCGCCGAATCCGGAACTGCCGACGGCGGTGATCCTGGTGGGTGGCTACAGCGGCTTAGGTGTACACACGCTCCTCAACTCGCTGCGGTTTGTACCTAATCACTTCAAGAATGTGATCTTCATTTCCGTCGGCGTGGTCGATTCCGGGAATTTCAAAGGGATCGAGGCCATGGAAGACCTGCGGCAACATACGGAAGATTCGCTGGAGAAATATGTCGAACTGGCGCGACGATTGGGCCTGCCGTCGCGGGCCTATATGTCAATTGGCACGGACGTGGTGGACGAACTTGAACAGCTCAGCCGCGTGGTGCATCGCGATTATCCCGGCGCGGTCGTGTTCGCCGGGCAACTCGTTTTCCAGCGCGAGACCTGGTATGGAAAACTGCTGCACAACCAGACGGCTTACTCGTTGCAACGCCGCCTGCAGTGGGACGGCGTGCCGATGGTCATTCTGCCGACGCGAGTGCGGGGCTAGACTTGCCCGCCTCATACACGACAACCACAATGGTTCGCATGACCGAGAACACCGAGCCGGCGCAACCAGAGTCGCTGCAACAGATGCTCGCCGGGTTAATGACCAAGGATCCCGCGGCCGCCCAGTTCGTTGTCGATCAGTATCATCGGCGACTGGAAGCCCTCATTCGTTCACGGCTCGATATCCGGCTGCGGAACCGGGTGGATGCCGAGGATGTGCTGCAATCGGCCTATCGCAGCTTTTTCCGCCGCGCCGAGGCGGGTGAGTTTCAATTCGAGGACTGGAATGGTCTGTGGGCGCTGCTGGCCCAGATTGCTGTTCGCAAGTCGTATCGGCAGTCGGCTCGTCATCGCGCTCAGCGGCGCGATGTGAGACGGGAACAGTCGAACGAAGATGACGCTGGGAACTTAATTACCTGGGAGACGGAAGGGCGACATGCGACTCCCGAAGAAGAAGCCTCGTTGCAGGAAGTTCTGGACGTCTTGATGTCCGCCCTCCGCGATGATCGGCAGCGCCGCGCCGTCGTGCTGCGGTTACAAGGCTATTCCCTGGCCGAGATTGCCGAGATGCAGGACATTGGCATTTCGCCGCGCACGCTCGCTCGCCTGATGAACAAAGTGAAAGACTGGCTGGGCCGGCGCTTAGCGGAACAACGCAAAGAAGGTTAACTAGGTAGCCCGCCGCGTCAGCCAGGAAGTGCCGCGAGTTGACGTTGATTTGGCAACCACCCTACGCACAATTCGTCCTTGCTAACGCGGCGGGCTACCTCCACTTCGGTTGGCGCTTCTCCAGAAACGCTGCCAGACCTTCAGCGGCAGCTTCGGTCGTGCGGGCGGTGGCGCTGACGGCTGCCCCGGCGGCAAGCTGAGTCAGCAGTTGTTCGCCGATGTTCTCGTAAATCATCCGCTTCGTGAGCTGCACCGCTTCCGGCGCGGACTCGGCGATCTCCGTCGCGATGTCGTGGGCTTTGGCCCAGATTAATTCATCCGAGATGAGCTCGTGATAGATTCCTAATCGAATTGCTTCAGTCGCTTCAATCATATTCGCTCTCAAGAGCAGATGCGTTGCCGCGCCGCCTCCAATGCGAAAAGCGAGGAGTGGGGAAACAATGCCGGCCACAATCCCGCGCTTGGGTTCGGGTAGACCAAACATGGCCGCCGGAGTTGCGATGACAAGATCGCTGGCAAGCAGCAGTCCCGCACCGCCGGCCAGTGCCGGGCCGTTGACTGCGGCGATGATCGGCTTGGGGAACTGCAGCATCTGTTCGATCAGCTCGCAGTATTGCCGACTGTCTTCATACCACTGCTGCTGAGCATCCGGCTGTGCAGCGGTCTGCTGCATCTCGCCCAAATCCATTCCCGCACAGAAGGCCGAGCCGCTACCGATCAAGATCACCGCTCGCACCTGCTTCTCGCCATGCAGATCGCTGAAAGCTTGCGACAGATCGGTCAGCATTTGGCGCGTGAGCGCATTCCGCTTCTCGGGACGATTCAAAACAATCGTGCCAGAGGGGACGTTTTTCTTGACGACAATGGACATGGGGAAGTTCTGAGTTCTGAGTTCTGAGTTTTGAGTTTTGAGTTTTGAGACAGGACAATTTACTGAAGTGCGAACCTCCTATCTCAAAACTCCGAACTCAAAACTCAGAACTGACTCTCATTGCACCTTCGCCGAGATCAGCACCCAACAATCGCTGGGCGTGGCGCCGGTGAGGGTTTGTTGGCCGGCGATGACCGCCGTTTCACCCTCGCCGATGCGGGCCGTGGTGGAGACCATGCTCGTCAACCTGCGCTGCACAACCAGCGGCGGGTGCTCTTGCCCTTCCACTTTTTCGGCAGCTTTCGTGGGCGCGAGCGAAGTCCGCGTTAACTGGATGGCAGCAATCACTTTGCCATCGGCTTCCACCTTGGCAGTGATATTCAGCATCGTCCCCAGGTCGATGTAGGTAATGCTCTCTTGCCCCGGGAAACCGCCACCTGGACCGCCACGGAGCGTTCTGCCGGTGACGAGCGGCGACGATTCGCCTAGTTGCAGCCGCGCTTCCGTATTCTCCAGCGCGACTAGCTTCAATCGTTGCACGCTGCCAAGTTTTCCTTGTTTCTCCAGTTCGGCGATCTGGGCCACCGTCGGCGGCCTTCCTTTATCGCCCCCCAATTGATCCGGGGCTCGCTCGACTAGCACCAATTCAAACGCGATGAGCTTCCCACTTTCCGCGGCAAGCGCATCGGCCCGCTTGGCCGCACTGCGCGCGGGGCTACCTTCTTGCGCGACTGCCTCCCGATACTCAACAGCCACCCCACCTATCGCCGCCAGCATAATGAACAGTACAAGACGCATGACATTACCTACTAGTCTCAGAACTCAGAACTCACAACTCACAACCCCGAACTTCCAACCTTAATCTTGAACCTTCGCCTGCGGAATTAGTTTCGCTTGTTCCGCGAGAGTTCGCTACAATGCCCAAACGGATTTCCCGCCTTTCGTCCCCTCCCCAGGAGATTGCCATGAACCTGAAGAATCGTCCTGCCTGCCCGGATTGTGAAACGCCCGTCGATCGCCGCGATTTTCTGCGGGCCGTCGGTGGTGTTGCGCTAGCGTCTGCTGCCGCGCCGCTGTTTTCGAGTTCCGCCTTTGCCGCTCCCTCGCCCAAGAGTGGCGCCGAAACGGTAGCCGCGGAACTTTACAAATCGTTGTCAGCCGAGCAGAAGAAAGTTGTCTGCTTCGACTTCAATCACGAACTGCGCAGCCGGATCAACGCCAACTGGCACATCACCAAGCAAAAGATCGACGACCCCTTCTACACCAAAGAACAGAAGGCGATGGCCAACGAGATTGTGAAGAAGGTCACGTCAGACGACGGGTATCAGCGACTTTTGAAGCAGACCGAATACGATGATGGTGGCATCGGCGCTTACAGCATGGCCATGTTCGGCACGCCCGAATCGGGAAAGTTCCAATGGACCCTCACCGGACGGCATCTGACGCTGCGAGCGGATGGCGACAGCGTTGATAAGGCAGCCTTTGGTGGTCCGCTCATCTATGGTCACGGCGAAGAGGATCCGAAAGAGAACCTCTATCACTACCAGACCAAGCAGACGAACGAGGTTTTCAAAGCACTCGACGCCAAGCAGGCCGAGAAGGCCTTATTGACCAATGCACCCGGTGAAGCCGCGGTACAGATTCAAGGCTCCGGCGGAAAATTCCCGGGCATCGGAGTCGGCGAGTTGAGTAGCGATCAACAAGGCTTGGTCGAAGCCACGCTCAAAGTGCTGCTCGCTCCTTACCGGCCGGAAGATGCGGAAGAAGTGATGGCTCTGCTCAAAGCCGACGGCGGCGTGGGCAAACTGCACATGGCTTTCTATCAGAGCGGCGATCTGAACAAGGACAAGACTTGGGACATTTGGCGAGTCGAAGGCCCGTCGTTCGTCTGGCACTTCCGCGGCGCTCCGCACGTGCATGCCTATATCAACATTGCCGCCAAGGCTTAGTCCGCCTGGTAAATTTGCGCCGGCAAACTTACTCCCTCTTTTCGTTACTCCGAGGAGAGGGCCGGAGTGAGGGGCCTTCCTTCTTTGCCGACAAATCGCGACTGCGCAATTACTCCTGCTTTGCCGGTTCCAAAAGATTTTCTCTTTCCTTGCGACTCTGCGGGCCGATGCCAACTGTGATCAGGAAATCAGAGCCAAGGATCGGCGCGCCCACCGTGTGTGACTCGCGAGGATTCGAATGTCCGCCTTGGCTTCAGAACCGGCAGTGATTCTGATTATCGACAACGACCCGATCATGCTCACCGGCATGGCTGCGGTCCTCGACATGTCTGGCTACGAGTGTCACTGTGCCCGCGATTCGGTCGCGGCCACCAAAGCAGCCCGCACGCTCGCGCTTGATTTGATCATTTGCGATGTCGATCTGGGGCGTGACAACGGCTTGGAACTCTGCGGCCAATTGCGGCAACTGCCGGGGGTCGAAGATGTGCCGATGATGTTCATTTCGTCGGCCCAATCGCCGGATATCGTCCGCCGCTCACACGCAGCCGGCGGCGCTTATTACCTGCGAAAGCCCTTCGATCCGGAAGTGCTGATTGAGCTCGTCAGCAAAGCCCTGTGGATGCCGCACCTGGTGCAAACACGCGTGGCCACGATTCCTGAACCACATCGGAACTTAGCTCCGGCCAGTCCCGCAGTTCCGGTAATTCCCCGCTCGAATCTGCGCCATGCCCTCAGCGGTATTCGGATGCCGCTGGCGTAGTTGCGTTTTAGGTGGCCCGAGACGTGAGCCGACGGAGTTGGGCGAATTGACTTGAGATTCGCCCACGTGCGTTAGCACCACAGGCAACACATTACTAATTTGCCCAATGCCACATCGTGCCGCCGGGCGTTGTTACCCTTGAATGGCCAGATATTCGAGCAGGAAACCCGTGAGCGAATTGCCGACCTTTCTGGTCCACAAACGAGGATCGTCTGCTTTATATAGCAATTCGTGATTGAATTCGTAAACTTCAGGCTGGAATAAGTCGCCGCTGCGAATGAATCCAATGCTGTTGCCGTCGCAAGTGCAATTGTACGATGA
Source organism: Anatilimnocola sp. (assembly GCA_043744755.1). Taxonomy (GTDB): domain Bacteria; phylum Planctomycetota; class Planctomycetia; order Pirellulales; family Pirellulaceae; genus Anatilimnocola. The sequence goes on along the minus strand of JAYTUF010000123.1, from coordinate 3,305 downwards.
GATCGCGAGTACAGTGAGTGGCTTGTCGCCATAGCACCAGGAATCGCGAGTGAGTTGCAATGCGTCGGCGGGCGACGTGATGATGACATTCGCGTTGCCAGGCAGGTGGATCGGACCAAAGCTTAAGAGAAGTTGCTTGTAATCGACCGGCAAATGCAGACCTAGCGATCTTTCCTGTTGATCAAGTTGAGCTTGGGAAAGCGGATCAATCGTCTTATTTACGGGGTAGCGAATGTAGAGCACGCCATCGAACTCGATGCCACGCTTTTTAAAAAAGGCCTTCGGACGGCGATCCATCGGGTCAAAATCAGGCCACACATACATCTGATTCTGGACGTGCACGTCGCCGATCGAGCGAATCTTTGCTGCAAGGATGTCAAATGTTTGCGGCATGATGGCTCCAGCGACCTTTTGATCCGGCACTCGTAAATGGAAAGCCCACTGTCTGCCGATCATTGTTGGTCCGTAGCTCCCGGCTCCGTAGGAGCGTCGCCCGCCTAATTCGATGCCTACTCGGCCTTCTTCTTCCGATCCCGTGCATAGCGTACGGTGCAACCGCGGGCAGCTACTTCCGTCACGATCGGCGCTTTGCCAGCGAGGGCCGCGGCAACTGCTTCGACCACAAACTCGGTCTTCACGTTCTCCGGCTTGGTGCTGTCGTCGAACGCGCCCATGTAGACAATCTTGCGGTCCTTGTTGAGCACAAAGAACTCCGGCGTGTAGGTGGCACCAAAAGCTTTCGCGGTTGCCTGGGCATCGTCGTCGTGGACATACGGAAAGTTAAACCCCTTCTTTTTCGCTTTCTCGCCCAACTGCGGCAGCAAGTCTCCTTCGACTTTGTTCGGATTGATGACGATTACCGCACAGCGCGAATCGGCGGCAAACTTCTTGCTGAGCGCGATCAGGCGATCTTCGTAATCGACGGCCGTTGGGCAGGTGTTGCAACTGAAAGCCACCACCACGACCTCCTTGTCCTTGAGATTCGCCAGCGAGTGCGCCTTGCCGTCGGCGTCTTTCAAATCGGTCCACCCCGGCGCGACATCGCCGATGTTTAGCTTGGGGTTGTACTTGCCGGCGAATGTGACGCTGCTGGCGATCACGAGAGTGAAAGTCACCAATATGAGGCGAGAAAGTATCTGCACTTTGGACATCGCGAGGTTCCTTGACGCGGTGGGAAATAGCTACCGCCCTAGTGTACCGTTCTCACCCCGCGTGAGAAAGATTCTTGCTAGAATCAGCGCTTCCCAAATCGCACAATCGTCGCGCTAGTTCGGCGGCGAGCTCATTGGTAATACCTCGCCCCATGCAACAAGTTTCCGGCAACTTATACGACTATCCTGCCTATTACGACTTGGTGTTCGGCTCGGATTGGAAAGCCGAATTCGATTTCTTGTTACAGGTTTTTGAGCATTTCGCACCTGGCAAGGTGCAGCGGATATTTGAACCCGCCTGCGGCACGGGGCGGCTGCTCTACCGACTGGCAGATCGGGGGTTCGATGTCAGCGGCCTCGATCTCAATCCGCGGGCGGTGGATTTCTGCAACAAACGATTGGTCCGTCACGGCTACGCCGCGAGCATCTTCTGCGGCGACATGAGCAACTTTCGTTTGCCAAAGAAGGTCGATGCGGCCTTTAATCCGATCAACAGCTTCCGGCACTTGTTGAGCGAGCAACAGGCCGAGGATCATTTGCGGTGCATGGCCGAAGCGCTGCGGCCGGGCGGGATCTATGTGCTGGGGCTGCATCTGACGCCGACGGCTGGTGAACCGATGACGGAAGAATCGTGGTCCGCCCGCCGCGGCCACCTGGCCATCAACACGCATCTGGCGACGATGGAACTCGACCGCCGCAAGCGAACCGAACGCTGCCGGATGAAGCTCGACATCTACACTCCCACGCAACGGCGACAAATCATTGACGAGTTAGTCTTCCGTACGTACACCCGGGAACAGATCGAACGGCTGCTCGCGCGGGTCAGCGATTTGGAGATCGCCGAGCTATTCGATTTCAGCTATCGCATTGATCGGCCCATTGAGCTCGAGCCGGAAACGCAGGACGTGGTATTCATTCTGAGGAAGCGCAAGGCCGCGAAGTCATCCGCGAATTAACATGTTGCTGCAAGCGTTGATTTTTGATTGTGACGGCACGCTCACCGATTCGATGCCGATTCATTACCGCAGCTGGCGAGCGACCATGCTGCTGCACGGAATCGATTTTGCCGAAGAGCGGTTCTATGCGCTCGGCGGCGTTCCCAGCCAAAAGATCATCGAAATGCTGGCCACGGAAAGCAACGTCGTGCTGGATGCGGTCTCGGTCGCAGATCAAAAGGAACAGGCCTTTCTGCACATGTTGGCGGAACTAAAGCCCATTCCACATATCTTGGACGTCGCCCGCCAGCATCGTGGACAACTGAAGATGGCGGTCGCCAGTGGCGGCATCCGGCCCGTCATCATGGCGCAGCTCGAACATACCGGTTGTGCCGACTGGTTCGATACGATCGTCACCGCCGAGGATACGGACCGCCACAAGCCAGAGCCGGACGTGTTTCTCGAAGCAGCCCGTCGGATGCACGTTCTGCCCGCGGCGTGCCGGGTGTATGAAGATTCCGATCTGGGGATCGAAGCGGCTCGCCGCGCCGGCATGCAATGGATCGACGTGCGCGATTGGTGGGGCTAAATCGGGGCAAGTCTTGCAGTCAACTTGAGGCAATTGGCTTGAGTTTTCCGCTCCGCAAACCCGGCTGGGGGCCTAAGGCACCTCCGCTTGTAGGGATGATGCTAGCCTGCCCACACCTATTCGGGGCAGATGCTTTGTAAAGAATGCCGCCGGAAGCAGCCGACGATGATTCTAACAGAATGTCCGCGGATTGCGCGTTTATGCATATTCGCGGAACTGCCGGATGTCGGGAACAAAGCTAGCGTAACGAACGAGCCAGCAACTCCAGCCAGGAGTAGCACCGACTCGGGCGACTGGCATTCATCAGCAGACAATCTGTAAGCAGTTAGTTGCCAAGTTCGGCGGCAGACAGGACGAAGTGTCGGCGCACCTCGCGTCGGCGATGTCCCAAGGGAGCGGGGGAATCCATGCGACTTGACATTCGCCGGTATCTGAGCGCGGTACTCTTGGGCGGTGCGCTTTGCTGGACCGGGCTCCCTTCTCGCGCGGCCGAACCGCAGGAAACGCGCGCCATTTTCCTGCTCGGCGACGGCTTGGAGTTTCAGCAAGACCCGATTCGAATGGTGATGTTTCAGGAAGAACAATCGCGACAACCGTTTGACCCCGGGTCAACGCAACCCTTCGATCCCG
>JAYTUF010000122.1:0-10728 GCA_043744755.1 Anatilimnocola sp. | reverse complement strand
CGCGCTGTTCCGGAATGAGTACGGCAGTTATTGATGCGCCGATCCTTACCACCGTCGGCGTGCCACTTTGCCTCCCACTTCAAATACCACGGCTGCATCTTTTTCGGCGGCAAGCGATAGATTTCGAGCAGTTCGATTCCGCGATAGACGGCAAAAATCCAAGCAACCTTGCGGTACTTCGCAATGATTACGGGGTTCATGTGGTGATGGGTTGAGAAATTCTTCGTTAATTCGATATTTACCGACTTCAGTTCGTATTCCCTTCCGGCATCGTCGATTGCGTCGTTACCTTCACGTAAGGGAATCACTCGCAGTCCCGTGACTAGGATTACCTGCAAAAGTTTGCCGCCGTTGTCTTGAAATATGTCATTGATTCCGTGACTGCGGGCCAACTCCTGATACTGCCGGATGTAGGGCCATAACTCATTCATTCGTTCTCGATCGGGATGAGGTGACACGGCCTATTCCTTCGCTTCGGTCACCAATTCGGCAACAGATACGCCGAGGGCCAACGCAATGATCTCGATATTGTCGATGGAAATGTTCCGTTCGCCACGTTCGACGGAGCCTATGTAGTTGCGGTGCAGGCCAGACAATTCGGCAAAGGCCTCTTGAGAAAGCCCGGCTAGCTGCCTCAGTCGGCGCAGGTTTGCGGCGAAAATCTGGCGTACTCGACGTCGTGGCTTTTTCGTTGCCATAGCCCAGGTAGAATGACGGCTTGACCACTCCAATGCCACACACTATGAGTGGTATTTTCCGTGCAGGTCCCCATACGGAGAGCCAGGAATGCCAGAGTTGGTGCTGCCAATGGACACGAAACCCGCGTATACGACGGACTTGGGCGCCGCGTTTTGTGGCGACTCGCGCGAGCTACTTGCCAGGCTGCCCGATGAGAGCATTAATCTTGTCATCACGAGTCCTCCGTTTGCCCTGCTGCGCGAGAAGGAATACGGCAACAAAGGGCAAGCGGAATACGTCGATTGGCTGTGCGCATTCGCCTCGCTGGTACAGCGCAAACTCCGTGACGATGGCAGCTTTGTGTTGGATTTGGGCGGCTCGTATGAACGCGGTTCGCCTACCCGCAGTCTGTATAACTTTCGGGTGCCAATCAGATTCTGTGACGATCTGGGGTTTGTGCTGGCTGAGGACTTTTACTGGCACAACCCGTCCAAGCTTCCAAGTCCCATCGAATGGGTCAACAAACGAAAACTGCGCGCCAAAGACTCGGTTAACACCGTGTGGTGGTTCGGGAAGACCGCCTGGGCAAAAGCCAATGTGTCAAATGTCTTGACTGAGTATAGCGACCGCATGAAGCAACTCATCAAAGACCCTGAGGCCTTTTTCGATCCAGCCAAACGCCCCTCGGGCCACGACATCACCGGGAAGTTTGGAAAGGACAACGGTGGCGCGATTCCCTCCAATCTATTGCAAATCCCAAATACGGAATCGAACGGGCAGTACATCGACGCCTGCAAGTCCATCGACCTGAAACCGCATCCAGCGCGATTTCCCGCGAAGTTGCCGGAGTTTTTCATCCGCTTGCTGACTGACCCGGGCGACCTAGTGCTGGATATTTTTGCGGGATCCAACACCACCGGAATGGTTGCAGAGGCTGAAGGCCGCAAATGGCTGGCTTTCGAAGAGCGAGCTGATTATCTGGCTGCCTCTGCATTTCGGTTCCTGCCGAAAAACACCGGCGAAGTCGAGTTGCGAAGTGTTTACGATGCGATTGAATCGGGTATTGGCAGCGACCTTTCCAAATACACTCGTGACCGCCAAAACCTTTTATTTCGATAATTGGCGGATTAAGCTCCTCCGTCGGCTTCAGCTTAAATCAGTTGGCAATAACCAAAATCAACCTGGGCCGCACCGAAATCTTGAATGGCGGCGGGCTGCAATTTAGGATGCTTTGAGCCGTTCGGCGCAGGATTGCAATTCGGCTGGTTCTTTCATGCTCAACCGTCGGCAAATCGGCCGACAAAACCTGATAGCGGTTTGCGTGCTAGAGGCTTGGTCTTTAGAATGTGAGACCACTTCACATCGCAGCTTCCCGCGCAAGTCTAACCCACACCGTGAACTTTCCCGCCCTTTGTCGCCTGCTCGCGCATCCCGCCTTCATCGGCGTGGGGGGCAGCGCATTGATGCATGGAGTCGTGACGGGCATTGTCTTGTTTCTGCTGCTAGCATTGCCGCAAGTCTGGACGTTTGAAGTCCGTCGTGGCGAAGCCGTCTGCATTCAGGCCCAAATTTTGGCGGTAGCGAGCACACAACCGGAGCAAATCCACGAAGTGGAAGTTTCGCTCGCAGAGCCGGTGCGCGAATCGCTGGAACCGAATCCGGCCTTTATTCCGGTTGTGCGGATGGGTGAGTTCGATCCGGTGGAAGAGCCGCCGCAGCAACGGCCGCCGGAATCGCCAGCGAATGTTCTGGCGCCAACGAAGGTTCCGCCTCGTCAGCCTCAAGCGCGCGAAATGCCGACGACGGCAGTTGCTCAAAAACTGCCGGAGCGGCAGGTGGCAGCCGAGATCCGGATTAGCGAGAGCAAAGTGACTGTCGCTGCCGCCGCGCCTGAAATTGCAGGGGCCCAGGTGGACGAAATGCCCCGGAAACTCGCCAACAATCGCGAGCCGTATTATCCACTGGCTGCGTTACAGGCCGGAATCGAAGGCCGCGTGGTCTTGCGCGTGCAAATTTCCGCAGCCGGCCGCGCCGCGAAGATCTTGGTCGAGACTTCCAGCGGCCTCGCCAGTTTCGACGAATCGGCCATCGCGGCGGTGCGCGATTGGCAATTCTCTCCCGCTAAGCGACGGGGCCTCGCCGTGATGCACGAAGTCCTCGTGCCCGTCCGCTTCCGCATTCGCCGCGGCTAATCTTTTGGTCGCCTCTGGTCGAAGCCACCCGGCTAGGGACGAAATTCCATGAACTTCATGGGTTTTAGTCTTGTGTTCCTATTTTGCCACTGTTAACATTTGCGAGAACAGAGACTACCACTACAGGTGGATTGTGCGGCTAGATCGGCTGCCATTCACTTGGAGGCACACCCATATCACGGAGGATTCCATGTCATTTATCCCCCCCTCTGATTCCCTGAAACTGGAGTGAAAGATGTCGCGAACCCTGCCCTCTGCCCATTCAGTTCCCGCCCGTCGCCGCCTGATGCAAGTCGCCAACCGCCGCCGCCGACTCTTTGCCGGCATGGAAATGTTGGAAGACCGGCGCATGATGGCTATCTCCACGTCCTTTGCCGCGGGGGTGCTCACCTTCAGCGGCGACTTTGGCGGTGTCTCGAACGACACCGTCGTCATTCAATCCACGACGACCGCCGGCACCATTACTTATGACGATGGCTCGGGCCTGGGCTCGACCTCGCAGGCCGGCGTGACGCAAGTCGTCTTCAACGCCGGCAGCGGCACCGATGGCTTGATCATTTCGCAACCGACGCCAGGAATCTTCGCCCCCGCCGGCGGCATCACATTTAACGGTGGCCCGGGCACCGATACGCTCACGATGGCCGGCGGCACCGCGGCCACGTTCACCAGCGGCAGCTACAACGTAACAGGTCCCGATTCGGGCAACATCACCTATAGCACGACCAGCGGCACGGTCAGCGTGCCATTCACTGGTTTGGAATTGATCAACGACACCACCACTTCGGGCACATTCACGACGAACACAACTGCGGGCGGCGATAACATCGTCGTCGAGCCCGGGCCGACGTTGCCGCCAGTTGCTACATTCTCGCAAGGACCGGTGTTCGTTGATGGCGGTGATCGCGATGACCATGGCTCGGCAGGCGGTGGTTCGACGCAGACATTCACCACTTCGCAAAACGTTGATGCTGCTGGCTGGAGCTTGGCCGCCAATGCCAACATCGTGAATTCGACGACACAACCCCACGTTTCAATTACCGGCACGGGAAACAGTACGGTTGATTTCTATCAGTTTACGGTTACGACCGCCGGTTCAATTGCGTCATTCGATATCGATGCGACGACCGGCCTGGATTCCTATTTGGGGTTGTTTGATAGCGCTGGAAACGTGCTGTTTCAGACAGACGATAACTCCCTCGACGCAGGCAGCACTACAGGGCTCGATTCGCGAATCGACAACTTTACTTTTACCACGGCAGGCACTTATTACATTGGAGTGTCCAACTGCTGCGGAGCCGCGATCACCGGCGGTTTTCCGACCGTCGTCGGCGTTAATGCCGGCACTACTTACACGCTTCATATTTCGCTTGCCAATCATGCGTTAAATGCCGGCGGCGTTGTTGCCGAGGTAGAACCCAATCAGGCTACCGTTGTTCTTCCGTCCTCCAACGTCAACGGCTGGAAGTTCATCGAGCAAGCGGTCAATTTCGCTCACTCCGGTTCGTTCAACAGCGCGCCGAATGATGTGCTGATTATCGGTGCCAATGGTTCCACTGCCAGTGCCGCGATTGCCAGTGCCCTCTCCGCTTTGGGTTTGACGGGCACCACGATTACGGCCACCGCTGGTGCGAATAGCATTGCCACCGTCGATTTCACACAGTACGACATGATCTACATCCCATCGGATGGGAACGACACCTCAGGCGGGATCACGCTGGCTCAAGTCAATGCCCTCGCCGCTCGCACGGCGGCCATTCAAACCTTCGTCCGCGCCGGCGGCGGCATCGTCGCCTTGACGGAAGAAAGCTTCGGCGCGAGCGCTTATGCCTGGCTGCAAATTCCCGCGACGCTGACCATTGGTTTCCCCAGCGATGATACCAACATGGTGCAAACACCAGCCCTGGCCGCTGCCGGCTTCAGCATCACGAACGCTGAGCTCACCAATGGCACGCCTGTTCACAACACCTTTACCGGACCCGCGGGTTTCAATGGACTCAACGTGTTCGTCAGAAACAGCGTGAACGAGGTCATCACGCTAGGCCAAGGCGCCATCAATCAAACAGTCGGCGGCGGCATCACCACGCGGATCAGCGGCAGTTTTGCCACGTTGCAAGTGGGCCAGAAGCCGTCACTCCCCGTGAATGCCCTCGGCGGCGACGACACCATTCTGGTTAATGGCAGCGTCAACTCGCTGGATGGCCTCATTGCCCCGCTGACCATCAACGGTGGTCCGGGGACCAACAGCCTGTCGATCACCGACTCGGCCGATGTCACCGGCGATACGGTGAACATCAGCATCGCGTCGGTCAACGGCCTGGCTTCGTTCCCGATTCCTTACAGCAACATCCAAGCGCTGACCGTCACCACGACGCAAGGCAACGACGCGATCGATCTCGATTTCACGCCGGCCAACCTCACCACGCAATTGACGGTGAATTCTGGCAACGGGAACGACACCTTTGGCACCCTGCCGCTGCGGATTCGGCCCAGTTTGACGACGGCCATTCAGTTGAACGGCGGCGCGCCGATAACGCTGCCCGGCGATCGATTGAACATGGACATGACGGGTGCCGTCGCGCCGATCTTTATCGATACGGTGGGTGGCCAGGGCTTGTCGCAGAGCCATCGCGCGATCAATTGGACGAGCATCGAAACGTATGACGTGGTGGATGAATCGGGCCCGATTCCGGGCGTCGATCAGGGCGATCTCTATATCCGCACGACGCCGCAAGCGGATCTGTTGGTCCTCTCGCGCGGGGCGGGCATCACCACGCGTACCCGCGTCAACAACGCGATGTACACCTTCTCGCCCACGCTGCAGATCATTGCTTATGGGCGTGAACTCAACGACACGATACAGGCCTCGAACATTCTGCTGCCGGTCGATTTCCGCGGTGAGGCCGGAAACGATTATCTCACCGGCGCGACGGCCAATGATCTGCTCGTCGGTGGCTTAGGCAACGACCGGATCAACGCGAGCAGCGGCGACAACGTCGTCTGGGGCGATACCGTTGATCAGCCCGATGCCGTCATCGGCGGCGACGACACCTTAAGCGCTCTCGGCGGCAACGATGTGTTCTATGCCGGCGCGGGAAATGACAGCGTGAGCGCGGGGGCCGGGAACGATTACCTGCACGGCAGCGCCGGCAACGACGTGCTCGATGGCAACGATGGCGATGATCGCATCTATGGCGGCGCGGGGGACGACACCCTCGGCGGCCATGCAGGCAATGACCTGCTGAGCGGTGGCGGCGGCCTTGATTTTCTCTACGGCGGGTCGGGCAATGACGTGCTCTTCGGCGGCACCGGTGCCGACACGATCAGTGGCAGCGATGGGAATGACCTGCTCGTCACCGGCAGCGTGGCCAACGAAACGAGCGGCCTGTTTGGCGATGCTAACGATGTAGCGCTGCTGGCGCTGCTTACCGGCTGGGGAACTTCGAGCAGCCGGGCCGGCATCGGCGTCATCACGCAGGATGGTGTGCGCGACAGCGTGCAAGGCAATTCCGGCGACGACGACTTCTCGTTCGAGCTGGCCGACGCGCCAACCGACCTCAACGCGCCCTTCATGGGCACGGATGAGCAGTTCTAGGGCATCATGAGCTGATCTCGAATGCCACTGGCGGCTCTTCCGCCAGTGGCCAGCGGCTTGCAGTCCGCCCCGCTGGCGTTCAGGATAATGGCTGGTTGCCGACCTCGAACTCCCCGCGGATGCCTCCAATCGTGTTTAATCGTTTTCTGGCTGCGTATTGCAGCCTACTGGTCTCATTGATCGTCGCCGGCATCTGTCATGTGCAAGCCGAAGAGCTGCGCCTGACCGCCGCCGAACTCTTCGCGCGCTCGTCCACCCAGAACGTGCAACTGTCCGCCGATGGCAAATCCATTGAGCTCATCCGCGGCCTGCTCATTGAAAACGACGGCGATGCAGCCGGCTTTTCCTACAAGCCGAACGAAGAAGCGCTGAGCGATGGCACAACGGCGATTAAGTGGCTGACGATTCCGGAAGGCATCAAAGATTTGTCAGGCATCAAGGCGTATCTCCTCGTCGGCCATACCGGCAAAACCTTGCAGGCAGAAGTCAATGGCCAAAAAGTCATGTTGGCGGAGCCGCAGAAGGCGGGGAACTATTGGAAGCGATACGGCCTCCCCAGCAATGTGCTGCGATCCGGCAAGAATGAGTTGCGCCTGACTGGCGAGGGCAAACTCTGGATCGCCCGCAGTGACGAGCGCTCGTCAGCGGCAGGGAAGGAAGAGCAACTGAGCGCGAAACTCAAGCCGGGCGCAGCGGAGACTTCGCCAAACCTCGGTCCCCAGAATGACATTGGTGGCGAATACTACGTGCGGCTGTTCCTCGATGTCCCCCCGATCCGCGGTTCACTCCGCCTAAAGTTGGACGGCGCGAACATCAACGATAGCCCGCTAGTTCCCAGCGACGCAATGATCGAGAGTTGCAGTGTCAAACTAAAGGGATACTGGGATCTGCCGGCCCAACCAGAGGTCCGAACGGACTTGCTCGCGTTGACGTTGAGTGGCCTCAACGAGATCGAAGTAATATTGTATCCCCTGCCTCGCATCCCGCGCGATGCCGAGATCGAGATTTTCTTGGACCGGCAAAATTCTACTCAAACACGACTCACCGGAGCAATCATTCGTCCCACCCGCGCCCAGGCGACCAAGGCTTGGCCCGGCGAGCTCAAAGTCATTAGTCAGCACAATCCTGCCTTTCAAAATCGAAGCTTCAAGTTCGAGCCTCTCGATCACCCCCGCCTCGCCCAATTCCGCCAGCAGTACGCCCTCGACGAAGTTGTAAAAAGCTGCACCACGGATTTGCAGCGGATGGAGAAGCTCGCGGTTTGGACTTCGCAGCAGTGGACGAAGGGGCATTTGAAGGACATTTATCCCAAGTGGGATGCGCTTGAGATTCTGAAGAAGCATGAGGACGGCACGCCGATTGGCGGGTTTTGTCAGCAGTTCAATATCGTCTTTCTGCAGGCCTGTGCGAGTTTCGGCATGGTCGGCCGGGCGGTTTCGATCGGCGCCGGCGATCATGGGGTCAACATCCGCAGCGGGCACGAGGTGGTCGAGATCTGGTCAAACGAGTTGAACAAGTGGGTCTATGTCGATGGCCAGGCCGCCTGGTATTTCATCGATAAGGAAACTCGCACGCCGCTGAATTTGCTCGAACTTCGCGCGCGGCAGATTGCCACGCTCCGCGATCAGCCGGCGCGCGAAGTGGAAATCGTCGTGCTCGCCAAAAGTCCCTACGAATGGAAGGGCCTGCGCGAGTGGCCCGCGTTCACCGAACTGCGGATGATCCCGCATACGCAGTTTCTCGATGGCAAGCTGCCGCTGCCTCTCAATCAAGGCATGCGGGGCTGGTTCTGGACAGGCCATCGCGTCTGGACCGACGAACTCATGCCGGCCTCGGTCCTGTACAGCGACCGCGTGACGAATGTCAATGATTGGAACTTCGCCGTCAATCAAACGCAGATCTGGCTTGAGCAGCGCGAGAAACAAGGTGAGCTGAGCGTGCGTCTTACCCACAACATGCCCAGCTTCGCGAACTACGTCTTGCAAATCGAGGGCGAGAACGAACGGAAGATCGCAGCCCAAGAGCTCGATTGGAAATTGCGAGCCGGAGAGAATCGGCTGCAGGTGCGAGCCGTGAACAAACTGGGCGCGCTGGGTCCACCGAGTTGGATCAAGTTGCAATACACACCGTAGGAACCTACACCTTGACCCCGCTCGCCGCGAAATGCGCCGCGAGCCGGTCCTTGGCCAGTGGTTTGCTAAAGACCGCCAGGTCGCGCAGCCGGCCTTGCAGCGGGAACATGGCATCGCTGCGAGTGGCGGCAAACAGCGTGCGAGTCGAGAACAAGCGAGCGAGCGGGCCGGCCAGTTCGGCCTGATCGAGGTTGCCGTTCAGAAAGACGCTAACCTGCTCGCCGTCGCGGACGAGCGCGACATGATACCAACGATCCAGTTCCAGCTTGGTTCGCCCGACAAGCAAACCGCGCGGCGAATCGTCGCCGTTGAAGACGATCAGCTTGCCTTGCAAATTCAACTCCGGCGCGTGCGTGCCGCCGATGCCCAGATGCTCGCCGCGATCCCGTTCTGCGCCAACGGGCGCACCTTCCCGGCTGAACATATAACCCGTGACGGGTGACGCCTCGAACGCCAGCGTGTTCTTGAAGCAGAACTCCACCGTGTAACTATCCGCCCATTCGGGAACTTCCACCTTCAACCGTTGATCGCCGGTCGCGACATCGCCCAGATACGCCGCCGGCGTGCGACCACTGGGCCGTTCGACTCCGCTGCTCGGTGTCACGCTGCCCACCAGGTCTTTCGCGGTCTTTCCTGTGCGCTCTTGCATCTGCCAATAGGCCAGCGGTGCATCAACCAGGATCGCGGCGTTAGGCTGCGTGACGAGTTGTTCTTCCGGCTTGAGGGTTGCAGCATCTTTGGGCAGCGCCTCGCCGCGGAGAACAACATCGAGCAGCCGGCCTGTCGAAATTGAATGCGGCCGCTGTTCGCGGTCATGCACCACGCCCTGCGGATCGACGCCCAGCAGGTGAAACATGGTCGCCGTCACGTCCGCCGGCCCGACGGGATTGTCGGCGGGAAACGCCGCGTGCTTGTCCGACGCGCCATAGACTTGTCCGCCCGGCACGCCGCCGCCAGCCAGCCAGATTGTGTTGCACGCTCCCCAGTGATCGCGCCCCGCGTTGCCGTTGACCTTCGGCGTGCGGCCGAATTCGCTCGACCAGACCACTAGCGTATCATCGAGCAGGCCGCGGTCTTGCAAATCGCTGAGCAGCGTCGCCACCGGCTGATCGATCTGTGGCACGAGCCGGTCCTTCAGTTGCTTGAAGTTCTGGCCATGCGTGTCCCACGTCGTATCCACCCCCGGCATGTCGCGATGCCAATAGACGGTCACGAGTCGCACGCCCGCTTCGAGCATCCGCCGCGCCAGGAGCAGGCTCTGGCCGAATGTTCCTTTGCCATACCGGTCCCGCATGGGCTGGGCTTCGCGGGTCAGATCAAAGGCCTCGCGGGCCGCGGATGAGTTAACCAGGTCGGCAGCCTGCTGATAGTATTCGTTCATCGCATGGACGCGGCGACTGGCATCCAGCCCGGCAGCGGCTTCGCCCATCAGTTGCCGCAAGTTTTGCCGCCCGGCCACGCGCACGGGATCGATCCCTTCGCGGAGAGCCACGGCGTCGATCTTAAAATTTGGCAGATCGGGATGCTGATCGATGGTGAAGGGATCGAATTTGTTGCCGATCATCCCGCCGTTTTGCCCGGGCACCACCGCCCCGGCCGTGGTCGCAATCCGGTCCGGCAGCGACACGAACGAGGGCATCCGCCTTTGGCTGGGGAGCAGCTTGGTCAGCACCGAACCGAGATGCGGGTAATCATTGGGCGAAGCGCCGAAATTCTCCGCGCTCAGCCGATGCTTGTGGCCGGTGAGCATCCAGTGAGCGCCCGTCGAATGGTTGTTGTCCGTATGCGTGACCGAACGGACGAGCGCGATCTTGTCCATCTGCTGGGCGATGTTCGGCAGCAGTTCACCAATCTGAATGCCAGGAACATTCGTTGAGCGTGGCGAAAACTCACCACGGACATTCGCCGGCGCAGTGGGCTTCAAATCCCACAAATCCTGATGCGCGGGACCGCCCCACATGAACATCAGCAGACACCGCTTCGCGCTTCCAAAACTGGCGCCCCGCGCCACCGATTTCGCCACGCCCGCTTGCGGCGTGAGTAGCGACTCCAGCGACAACCCCACCGGCGCCAGCGCCCCGATGCGCAGCATCGCGCGACGCGAGACGCCATCGCACAGCGGAGTCGAATTGCC
>JAYTUF010000121.1:0-10729 GCA_043744755.1 Anatilimnocola sp. | reverse complement strand
TCCCGCCACCTGCCCTTTCAAGCTGGCTTGCTGCTCGTGTTCGATCGCCAAACCAAAATCGGCAATGTGCGGCCGACCCTGCTCATCGATTAAGATGTTGGCTGGTTTGAGATCGCGATGCGTAAGACCCTGTTGATGAGCGGCCGCCAGCGCATCCGCCAGCGCCAGGGAAAGCTGCAGCGCTTCTGCCAGTGGGTAAGGCTGCGACGACATCCGCTGCTTGAGATTGGTGCCTGCCAGATATTCATAGACGACGAACGGGTCACCAGTTTCATCCGTGCCCACGTCGTGGACAACGACGATGCCGGGATGCTTCACCATTGCCGCCCGCCGCGCCTCGTCCAAAAAACTCTGTCGTAACTCGGCATTCAAGTGGGCAGCCGGCCGCTTGATGGCCACTTCCCGGCGCAACGTGGTGTCCCAGGCCAGGCTGACGGTGCCGAAACCTCCCGTGCCAAGCTCCTTGCGGATTTCATAGCGGGCGGAGGTAGTGGACGAAATGGATGAGCCAGCCGCGTCGCCAGCCGGCGGCGGTTCACCACGATTGAACGTTTGCGTCTCGAGGATCGTGATCGTCGAATGGCTACGAACTTCCCCCTCGGGAGTTTCGTCCGGTGCAGGAGGACCTGTCTGCGTGGGCAGGGGCTCGGTCATGTTCCGTTTCGGTCGGAAAAGAAGAGCAGGAAACTGAATGTGCTGAAACTACCACAGGCACAAAACTACTTCAAGGATTTTCTTGCCCATTTTGGGTGGTCGCAACCATCGGATCGCCGAGTTTACAAATCGCTGGCGGAAATCGGTCCATCGCGCGAGATAACATCCGGCCCCTTGCCCGCGCGCTTTTCATAAGTGCCGTCACCCGATTTCACATACTTGGTGAAGCCCAGCCGATCGAGCTTCTTGTCGTCCGCCACGCTCTTGCCCATCGCCGAATCAGACCACTTGCCGCCAATGTTGGGTGCCTGAAAAACGCGGCGCACTGCCTCGCCCGTTTCGGGATGTTTCTGCAACGGCTCGTCGGCCATGCTTTGAAAAATCTCGAACTGCGAACCCGAGTCGTCGTCGGTGATAATTTCGTAGACGTAAATGGGCATGGGGAAGTACGGAAATGAGGGTGCGGATTGCGGAGTGAGCCCAACGAAGTGCGCCCAGGCCTCCCTCATTATATCAGCCCCGGCCCGCCTACCGATCAATGCCAGGCACAAAAGAGCCGCGCACGAAGTCCCGGTGCGCAGCACCGGGCGCAGTAAGCGGTTTGGGCAACGTGACCCTGACATCAAGCGATAGATCGACTAGTAGGTCAGTGCATGGTACTCCATGCCTGACACATTGGGGGTGACGCTTCATCATCGGTCTCCATCATCGCTCGCCAGGCTCTTGCCCGCGTCACCGGGAAGTTGGGAAGGAATGTATCCAGCGCCCCAATCGAGGTCGTAATGGCGGCGGGCGACCCAGCGGTGGAATGATGAGTGGGGCCAGTCGCGGTGATTAAATAGGGTTTCACTGGCAACGTCATTCATTTGTCAGGCACGGAGTACCATGCACTGACCTACTTTGGCTACTCGACCAGTTGGCACAGGGCGGTTCCATGCATGACCTACCCGGCTCATCGCGGGTGCGACCTCTCAGTGGCCCGCTCTCGGCAGTCAGGCCAGCGGTCGCGGGATTGTTCCTGTTCAGTATTTTAGAATTCCTAGAACTTTCTTCCCAAAATGATTGACAATCGCCCCCCCCCCCTAAGCTAGAATGCTAGCGCAATGCAAGGGCAGGCTGACATTCCACTCCTAGCGATTCCGTCAAGGAGTGAGCGAATGCAACCTGCCCAGTGACCTTGAGCAGAGGTAACTTATGCGAGTGGGCTTGCTGAGTTCGCTGATGGTTACGGTGGCGGCGGCAACGTTGTGCGTGGCGGGCTGTTCTTCTCACGCGTCTCCGGGAACAACAATCTTCGGCCACTTCGCTGAACGAGTATTCAGATGATACTTGCCAAGTCGCTCGCCATTACAATGTTGCTTTTTGCATCGTTAAGTAAGCTCTCCGTCCTCATTGGCTATCCTGGAGAAACCTCAATGGCGTCTATGGCAATTGCGATCGCTGAGGGTATTTTCGGGCTCTGGTGGCTTTTTACAGCACGTGATGATGTCGCTATTGGTATCGCGATACCTTTGTTTTCTCTCTGCCTAGGAGTTTCAGTAGCGAAAACATTACAGCACAAAGAGTCCTGCGGTTGCTATGGCTCTGTTGAAGTGAGTCCGGCGATTTCGGCGGGGCTGGATTTAATTGTAATTGGATCGCTTTTGTTCGCTGGAATTCCTAGAGAGGCTCGATCGCATCCTGGGCCCGCTGAAGCAGGAAACTGATCCGAAGACGGCATTTTCGTGGCCAGTTCTGGGGCATTTGGGGGCTACATGGCTTGGCTTTGTTGGCAGATCGCAATAGCAGTAGTTTGCGTCATAGTGGGAGCTGGAGTTAGCCAATTATGGGAACTCACAAGTGTCAGTACTCCTGCTAACAGTCCTCTCGTAGTTGATGCAATCGCATTGAATATTGGGAAAGCATGGGTCACCGATTCATTGCCGTGGAAGTTCTCCATTTTAAACGTAGATGACCAACCAGTCATCATATCTCGCTTTGAAACCTCTTGCGGTTGTACCTCGATTTCACCTCGGGGGCTCACGATCCCGAGCGGAGAACGCCGGGAGATCTGCGCGTACATAGATCTTCAGCGACAGTTCGACGTATCCCGTAAGTTTGATGGCCAACCTTTCCTCATCACGGTGCGGCCAGTAATCAAAGGCGCAGGCACTGACGATTTGGGATCGCCCTGGCCTTTAAGCGGGTATGTTCACAATTGCATTGGCATCAGCGCGAAGAAAATTGAACTGGGGGATCTAAATGGGGACGTCGAGCAACATAAGCCAGATGTTCTTGCCATTGCTCCGAGCGAACCTGCAAAGGAATTGGAACTGACGATGGACACAAGCCACTGCCGGCCTGTTCCGTCGAAAATCGATATCGCAGTAGATCGAAGACAGTCGACGAATGAAATTTCCCCCATCGCACTCGTTGTGTCTGCCGATGTGCCGATTGGCCGTCACGATTGGCAGTTGCGAGTATGTGCCACTCACAGCGATGGTTCGCCGTGCGGGACAGTCATTATCCCAGTCACCGTAAACGTATTGGGTGACGTGAATGTTGACCGCGCGATGGTTGCATTTGGAACGCTTGATGTTGGAGCGACTGCGACGACAACAGTTTCCGTGTTCTCACGCACTGGCCGGAATCTAGTCATTAGCGACATTTCCAGCTCCTCGCAGTCCTTGGTAGTGAATTCGAGTACTTCCGGGGCAAGGCAAACGCATTTGGTTCAGATCACACTCCGGTCATCGCTCACACCGGGCCAGCTATCAGAGAATGTTGTCATCACATGCCAATGTGACGGGCAACAGGTAAAGCCACTCTTCCTGCCAATTAGCGCCAACTTTGTCACATTATCAGAACGATAACAACGCCCACAATAGAAAGGCCGAACATGCTTCCGTCACACTGGACATATTCGGTACTTGCGCGCAGCGTCGGAGTAGTGGTAATAGCTGCGCAGATAGCCCTCGGCACGTTCACAAATGGGTTTGCCCAGGAAAGTCCTCCTTTAGAGAGAGTGATTGCCGACTGGAATTCCCGCAATCGCCAATTTGCGAGCGCCCGCTATCGCGTTGCAAGTAAGGTGATGGTCAAGCGAGGGCAATACAGTGAGGTGGATGCCAATGGCGACGTGGATGTCGACAACGTATACCCGGCACAGGACTACGTCTTTGATCGAGAGGCAATGCTGCTAGTCGATTTCGCAGCAGAGAAAATGCGATGGGAAATTCACGGCCAAATTTGGAATGACACTCTGAGGAAGTTTCGGCCGGAATTCACGGTTACTATTCTCGATGGTGCGCAACTGAGTATCTATCGTCCGCCAGCGGAGAACACAAGCGCAGTTTACAAACCGAGTTCAATTCAGCCTGAGTTGGTTACCAAATCAGCAATAAAAGATTTCAATAATGCTGTTCCGCTATATTATCGCCCAATTCTGTTCGGACACGGGTTCGTGCTACCGTCACAAGCCAAGCCTCCGTCTCAGTCTGCGTTTCTACGAGCGGCAGCTGCTGCTTCCTTCATCAAATCTGTAGATGTGCAAAATGTGGGACCTAAGGAAGTTATTTCTGCTCAAATGATATTTCCAGGAGCAGGTACACTGCGTGATGAATTTCGGATTGAGGTTGGGGGTGGGTTTCCACTGGTCACTTGGTCGGTTTATTTCAACAATCAGCCGTGGCAAGTCTTTGATATTACCTATGAAGTCACACCACAAGGTTCCTTCCCAAAACAGTGGGTTGTTTCGCAGATGCACAAGGGGATTGTCGCCAACAGTACGAAATTCGAGGTGGTTTCGCGTGAGTTGGATGTCGGAGTTGTATCCTCGGATTTTGAAGTCGCCGCTCGGCCCTCCGCGGTCGTTATCAAGGACGGGCAGTTCTACAAAGCGGACAAGCAAGGGAAGTCTTTGGAAAGAACTACGCCAGCCGCACTTACGCGCGAACTAAATGGCTCGTCGCGCTCTTATCCGATATTAGCGATCGCGTTGTTTTTGGTTGTTGTGATGTGCGTACTCGTCGTACGGCATTGGCGCAACCGAAGCGCAACACAATGAAGGGACGTTTTATGAAGGGTTCTAAGACTTGGGTGAGATTGCTCGTTTTTGGCGCGACGGCGGCGGCCATGGGAATGGCAATTACCGCATTTTCGGCTGACTGCGTTTTGAAGTGCAAGATGATTGAATGGCGGCGCATCGAGTTGTCGACAGAAGTTTTGTGTGAGCAGTATTATGAGGCTGGCACCCAGGGATTTAAGATACGTATTCTTCCTCCAGCAGATAGCGGCACCGGACTACAGTGCTTTCCTGACGTTATGATTCAATATAATTTCAATTGCACGTGTGAGCCGGCGTGTGCTACGGCAAGTTCCGTCATGGAAGGCGCAACGGGTGTATGTAACTTTGATCCGCGAGAGGGAAGCTTCTGCGAATGCTATGACCCCGCGACAGGGTCGTAGTAGGACTTCCGGTATGTGAATGGGGAGCTGTAAGTCAATGATTGACATGACCCAAAACCGGCGGCTCCTAATTGCCAGCACATTGGTGTTCGTAGTATCCTCAGTATTATTAGGGGAGGTGAAAGGGGTCAGGGAGGTGAAAGGGGTCAGGCTTCATTTCGGTCTGGCCGAACCCCTCAACCGTGGGGTGGTGGCGAGAAACCTGGTGGGTTTTTCGCCACGAAGGAGCGCCGCACGCGGGTTTGGCGGGGGGTCTGTGGCGAATAACCGGCGGAGTATTTCGCCGCCGTGCGCGTTTCCCTCGTGTTGGCTCAATCCACGTCTGGTTTTTGGGGGCCGTAGAACTTGGTGATGTCCAGGCCTCCCTTTTGATCTTCCTCCAAGAGCTTGAGGCGGAGTTCCAGGCGGTCGACCTTGGCTTGCAATTGAGGAATGAGGTTGGGCGCTTGATCGATCTTTTTGGGTCGCGGCACGGCGGGGTAGCCCAGGTGCCGTTGCAACGCCAGGAACAAAAACACCGGGTCCTTCCGCCGGTTAGCCCAGGCGATTTTTCCTTCCTTCACGTCGAATAACACCGGCCGATCCGGCGGCGGCGTTTCATCATAGGCGGCCCGCGCTTGCCGGTAGTATTCGCTGCGGACGTAGATCAACTCCGCGAAATCGACCAGCCCCAGCTGCGCCCGGAAGATGCGAATCCACTCTCGCCAGCGGTCGTCAAACAGCGGATCCTCCGCCATCGCGCCCAGACCCGGATCGTATTTCAAGCGATTGCGGCAGAGGCATTCCAGTTGAAACATGAACAGCCCCTGCGGCCGCGGCGATTGGCTGCGATACTCGGCTTCGCTCCGCAGAATATCGACCGCAATCCGCATATCGAACCGGCCACTCTCGGCTTCCGCCTCGCGAATGACATACGTCTGAAACGGCGCAAAGTAGTGTGATAGCCGGGCCATCGCCGACGCCATCGTCCCCGCGTGCTTTAACTCCGCGAGCAGAAAATCGAGCGCCATAGGGAGCCGCGTCGTGCTCAGCAATTCCTGCCGCACCTGATCGAGCAAATCCTGCACGGTTTGATTTTCCGGCAGCCGTTCCGCCAGCGAGCGAAAGAGATAAGCCTGCTCGATATACTCTTCGGGATCGAGCATCGTCATGGCAAACTGCCGTTGAGCTGGGGACCGCCAAAGCGGTACTATTGAATGTGCGGACGCAAGCCATTTCAAGGACGAAAGCGATCATCGTGAGTCAGAATCAGAACCACCGCCTGTCCGTTGCGATTGTGATTCCCGCTCGCCTGCACTCTACCAGATTGCCGCGCAAGTTGCTCCTCCGCGAGACCGGCCAAACGCTCATCCAGCACACTTATGAGGCCGCCACTCGCGCGATGAAGCCCACTCGCATTTGCGTCGCGGCCGATGGCGAAGAAATCGCTGCTGCCGTGCGGGCGTTTGGCGGCAACGTGATGCTGACCGATCCGAACCATGCGAGCGGCAGCGACCGCGTCGCTGAGGTCGCACTCGGCTGGCCCGAGGTTGACATCATCGTCAATGTGCAAGGGGACGAACCGGAAATCTCCGCCCAGGCTATCGATCAGGTTGTCGAACTGCTGGAACAAAACCCAACCGCGGTCATGTCCACCCTCAGCACGCCGATTCGCAACAAGGAAAAGCTCTTTGATCCTGCGTGCGTGAAAGTGGTGTTCGACAACGAGCAGCGGGCCTTGTACTTCAGCCGCTCCGTCATCCCGCACCCGCGCACGTGGCATGACGACTTGCTCACCGCCGATCCGCCCCACTTCCATCAGCACATCGGCTTGTACGCATATCGCCGTGACTTCCTGCTTCGAATCGCCACGCTGGATCGCCCCGCCATCGAGCAACTCGAAAGCCTGGAGCAACTCCGCGTCCTGCACGCCGGCCAAGTCATCCTCGTCGGCAGGATCAACGAACCCACCCTCGGCATCGACACGCCGGCCGACTACCAAGAGTTTGTCTCGCGCCGCCTCGCGCTACTCCCTCTCCTCGGTACTCCGGGGAGAGGGCCGGGGTGAGGGGCTGGCCCCGCGATAACGGTCTCCATCCTGATTACAGCGCTGACCGCGATCACCCCGTTGATAACACTTGCACTCCCAAATTGCGCCTCGCTCCCAGCCGTCACAACTCCAATACTATAACCCAATTATGTATTATATTAAGATGCCCATCCTGCAAATCCGATTCGAATGGATTGGAAGGGCGAGGGCGCTAACCCGAGACGAAATTAAACAGGGCGATTGCAGAAATCACGCCGCCGAAAATGATGGCCAATAGGGCAAAAAATCGAAAACGAGACCGGAGGCCGAAGAATGCCAACGGAACGGCACCCATCGCCAATCCTAAAAGTATACGTACATCGGGCACGACCAAATACAACCAGCCAGGAATCACATTTGCGACCACGCCGATGGTGTATGCCGGAATGATTGACGCTAAGGTGAAACTCAATAGCGCAGCACCGTCACGCCAAGCGATTGGTAGTTTCGGCGTCAATTCTGGGCCAGTTGGCGACTCGTAGGGATTAACGGAATTCATCGTTGTTAGACTTCTGTTTCCTCACGCGGTTGCTGAGACAACTCGAAATGGTCAACAAGATTCGGCCCTCAAACACAACAAGCACCAGCGAAAGCCGGTGCTTGTTCGATTCAATCATCGCGACGTTGCCTGGGGTGATGCGAAATCAGTCCCCGCGGAGCTTCAAATTCATGATCGTCAGCTTTTCGCGGACTTCGTTCAAACTGGTGACGCCGAAGTTCTTGCATTCCAGCAGGTCGTCGGCCGTCTTGCGAACGAGCTCGGCGATCAGGGTCATACCGAGGCGGGCCATGCACTTGCGGGCTCGCACCGACAGATTCAGCTCCGAGATGGGCCGTTCGAGCAAGGCTTGCTCGTCGGGCGACATGCTCGACATATCCATGACCGGCTCGGGGGCGGCCTTCTCGGCAGCGAACTGACCAAGCTCCAGACCCTTCGAGTGCAGCATGTCGCGGATCTCGACGAGCGAAGTCTCGCCGAAATTCTTGCTGGCGAGCAGCTCCGCTTCGGACGTTCGCGTCAAATCGCCGAGCGTTCGCACGCCCATCTTTTGCAGGCAATTGCGGCTGCGAACCGACAGCTCGAAATCGGTGACGGGCACATTGAGTACCGCGGCCAGGCGATCTTGCCGGCGCTGGGCCTCTTCGTCGAGCATTACGTTGCCAGAGGCCGAAGCGTCCTTCACATACAGGCGCGCCCGCTGGTGATCGGGATAGGCATCGAGCACCCGTTGGTAACACATCTGGGCCCGGTCATACTGCGCCCGGTCTTCATAGAGCAAACCAAGATTGATAAGAGCGCCCATGCTCGGCGGGAAGACGGCCACGGCCCGTTGATACAGACCCAGTGCCGTTTCATCATTGCCGCGGCGGTCGTTTTCGGAAGCCAGACCAAACAGGGCCCCCGGATGCCGGCCATCAATCTCGACCGCCCGTTCATACAAGCGGCAGACTTCAACCGGATTGCCGCACATGGCCGAAACCGTGGCGCCCCGTTGATACAGGTATTCGGCCGTCTGATCGATGGCACCCGACAAATGATCGAGCACTTCGAGAGCCTTTTGCGGATTCTTTTGATAGCGATAGGCTTCAGCCGTCGCGAGCGCACATTCGTCGGCGTTGTAACCGCCGACCTTGGCCGAAGCATAGGCCTTGATGGCCTCGGCATAATCAGCCAAAGCAAAGCGGCTCTTGCCTAGATAATAGTAAGCCACAGCGCCGCCATCGGCGCTGCTCAGCGTTTCAGTTGAAAGGCGATAGCGGCCCAGCAAATAGTAACAAGCGCCAAGGCGGACCTTCGACGCGGGCGTGCGATCTTCCCGCTGCTCCAACTCGGCGACCGCGTCGCGCAGCACGCCGTACTGCGAATAGTCCTCGGCAATCGTTAGCTGCAGTTGGGAAATCTCACGTGGCCCAAACGAACTGTTGGAAAGCACGATCTCGCGAAAATCAACAGCTACCCCAGTCATCATCATGGTGTGCCCTGTTTCTAACTCTTACTGACTTTCTAACTCTTATTTGGCGAACCTGTTTGGTCCCCCAGAGCCAGCGGCGGGCGACGAACCCGCAACCCCCGCATTACGAATGCGGTGCTCTGCCAATTGAAGCTACGCTGGCCAATCCTCGATCCAACCGACAATCGCACGCACAAAAGCAACGTAAACCCAGGCCGTGAACCGCGTTGCCGCTGTCACCGCCCGCGCAAGACCCGTGCGCAATTGCCGATTGGAAAGCTTAAAGCTATTTGCAGTACGGGATTCCGTCAAGCCCCGGTGGCTGACCAAACGGGCAGTGCAGCGGCCAGGATTCCAGCGACCGCTGGATTTATCAGAAGCTCGCTTGATGTGCGCCCAGGCTCGCAGATGGGCCCCGTGACAATGCGTCCTTCGCCCCATGGAGGCTGGATGCGTGCTCAAGAAAGTGCGCCGCCGTTTCGCTATCTCCGGCTTCCAGCCAAATCATCCCGCGCAGGTAGCTCGCCCGCGCAGGCTCAAGGTACGCTTGCCAGTTTCGCAAGAGTGCCAGCGCTTGGTCCCAATCGCCCCGGCGTCTGGCATCTTCTGCATCGCTCAGATGGCTTCGCGCTTCGGAACTCATTGGCAGGGTCGGCGGACGAGATTCGACGAGCGAATACAGATCCTCCGAGAGTAATCTCACGCGGTCGCGTTCGAGTTCGGAAAGAGATTTCCATGGACCATCCGTCGCATCCCGAATCGCGTCGGCCTCAGGTGAATCATCCATACCGGCCGCGGCCAGGCGATGGAGCTCGCGCGTGCCGCGGACCATTGCCTGGTAATAATGACTCATGGTGAAGGGTTTTGGCGACATCTTATGTCTCGTCTTCTTCACTCGCCATGCAAAAGTGCGTTCGCCTGCGAATCGAGGTCGATGTCCACAGGGCGAGCACCAAGGTCTGTTGGACTAATTCTAGTCGTCGTCCTATCGTTGAATGTCATGTAATATCGATAGTGTTGACTGCCTACCTTAGCCACCGGCTTTAGTCGGTGGTTTGGGACCTGAGTTCGACCGGCTTCAGCCATCAAATAATGCAGCTTGAACATCTGATTGCGAATGGCTAAAGCCGGGAGCATCGGATTCGCGTTACCACCGGCTGAAGCCGGTGGCTAAAGGAATTCAGCGCAATAACCTGACATCGATCGATGGTTTGACTACTAGACAGTTTGACTGTTAGGCAGGTTGTCGGACTCTCTCTTCGTGACTCGAAACACTCGCGGCATGCTTCCTCCGGCATAGACGTCTTCACTCAATTGTACCATCATACGATGAAGAATTCAGCGCAGTAAGTTCGACGCAGGGACAGCCAGCAGGTTGTTTCAGTCTCTTAGGTTAACGGCGATTTTGAACCGGCATTGAAGCTCGCATGATCACTCTCAACTCTCACATCACCATCCCCGAAAGCGAACTGCGCTTCTCGTTTTCGCGCAGCGGCGGGCCTGGTGGCCAGAATGTGAACAAGGTCAGCAGCAAAGCGACCATGCACTGGGACGTGGTGCAGTCGCCCAGTCTGCCCGCCGATGTGAAGCACCGGTTTCTGACGCGCTT
>JAYTUF010000120.1:0-10741 GCA_043744755.1 Anatilimnocola sp. | reverse complement strand
ATAAATCCCCGCCAGCACCAATCCGATTACGGAAATCAGATTGCCAATCATTGATCGCGGCGGAGCTACGACATTCGGTGTGGCTGGTTCAACATGCGTCATCGGGTGATTTTCCATTCCTTATCGTCCGCCGGCTGCCAACCAGCGAGTGCAATCGGGATCGAGCTTGGCGATCGGTTTTTCAAAAGCTTCTTCGACCGCCGGAGTTTCCAGCACGCCCGCCCGCAACTTGCGCGTCATGACCAGGAACTTTTTCGGCTGAGTCTGGATCAGAAACGCCACCATGCCGAAGGTCTGTAAATAATCGCGGGCATCCCAATCTTGCAAATCCCGCTCCATTTGTTCCGCCCATGGACGCAGTTGACCGGCGACCGCGAGCTGCCGAACCTGCGCAACCCAGTCGCCCGGCTCCGGCCCTGGATTCTGATTATAGACCGAATGCCAGAGATTGTTCTTGAGGGCCACGAACTCGCTGTATTCGGCAAACCCTTCCGACAGCCACGTCGGCGCCTTGTAACGCGTGGCGAGCGACAATTGTCGGCGGCCGCCCATGAAGGCCACGCCGTGCGCGGGGGGCCGCTGCTTCAACGATTGTTGACTTTCATAGAAAAACGGCAGGAGCTGATGATCGAAGGCACCGAGGCCGCGGCCGACCGACCACGACGGGCCCCGCTCCTCCACGGTGTAGAGCTTTTCCATGACCGTGCGAAAATGCTCGTAAGAATCTTTGCCGAGCAGGCACATGACTTCATACGATTCCGGCCGGGTGTTCGTCAATTCCATGGTGCCGGTCAGGTCTTGCAAATGAGCGGCCAGGTTTTCAAAACCTTGGCCGATGCGGATGCACTCGGGCATTGGCATTTGGGCATGGACGACGACGTGCCGCGTTTCGATGCGGGTCAGTTGAAAGCCCATCTCCTTTTCCCATTTCTTATGCGCATCAAGGGCGGTCTTGAAACGCGCCGTCTGCTCGTCAATCAACTCCTGCTCTTTGCGATCCGGACGGCACTTCGGGCAGAAGCGATGCGGCACCGCATCGACGGCCTTGGGCGGCGCTTGCCCTTCGATGTGAACATAGGGCTTGCGATTCTTCAGCGGCAGAAACCCCAGGCCGGCACAATCCAAGCAATCGGCGGCCGCTTCGCCCGCGGCTTGGCCGGCAAAATCCAGCAAATTCTTCGGCCGCTTGGGAGCTTCCGTCTTGGGATCTTGACCAAGCAGTTGGCCAGTGGATGCCGCAATCGCCAGAGGAACGGCAACAGCGGCCGTTGTCTGTAGCCACTCGCGTCGATTTAGTTCAGGCGACATCAGCAAGTCTCCGGCAGGAGTGAGCGAAAAGATTCGTTCGGGCATTATGCCGCAATTGGTCCAAAAGTTCCAGAATTTTTGCATAGGATGGGCACTCTTGCCCGTCTGCCGCTCAGACGGGCAAGAGTGCCCATCCGACGAGTTGCGGCGAATTGAGCGGGAGATTTGCATCGCCCTTGCCGGGCTCGTTAAGCTACAGCAACCCCTGGGAGCACATTCCGATGATTCACTGCAAAGCCTCTCTCCACGTATTGCTCGTGGGTCTGTTCGGAATCTTGTGGCAACTCAGCAGCAGAACAGCCAAGTCGGCAGAACCGCAAGCAGAAATCATCGGCAAGCGGCGGCCGCCGAATATTCTGCTGATCTATGCTGACGATCAGTCTTACAAAACGGTCGGCTGCTATCCGGGTTCGTTCCCTTGGGTGAAGACGCCGCACATTGACAAGCTGGCCGCGACGGGCATTCGCTTCGAGCATTGTTACATTGGCTCGTGGTGCATGCCTTCGCGAGCGACGATGCTCACGGGACGGCTGCCGCATGGAATTGAATCGATGCGGATGGCGGGCACTTATCCGGGCGCGACCTACGATCCGGCCCAGACGCCCTTCTGGCCGAAAATCTTTCGCGAGCGGGGCTATCACACCGCGCAGATCGGCAAGTGGCACACGGGCAACGATGCGGGCTTTGGCCGCGATTGGGATTATCAGATTGTCTGGAACCGGCCCAAGCATCCTGACAACGCGGGTAATTACTACGAGGATCAGATCCTCTCGTTCAATGGCGAGGAGAAGCGGACCGCGGGTTACTCGACGGACAATTACACCAAGTGGGCCTGCGACTACATTCGAGGCGAACATCGGGACGCAGAGAAGCCGTGGTACTTGTGGCTCTGCTACGGCGCGATTCATGGCCCATCCCATCCCGCAGCGCGGCATAAGGGGGCTTACAAGGATGAACCCGTGAAGACCCCCGCCGATATCTTTGGCCCGAGGCCGGATAAACCCAAGTACCTCGATGTGACACAGGCCTGGGTCAAAGGCCCCAATGGCGTACCGGTGATGGGGAAGAGCGGCGAGAAGTTCGGCGACGAAAGCGCGAAGAATCCGAAGACCCACGCCGCGTTCGTCCATCAGATGAATGAGTGCGCCCTCGCCATTGACGAAGGCGTGGGCAAAGTACTGGAGGCCTTGCGTGAATCGGGACAGCTCGAAAACACGCTGGTCGTCTACACCGCCGATCAGGGCTTCTCGATGGGCGAACATGGCATGCGGACCAAGCTCGCTCCTTATGAAGCCAACTACCGCTCGCCGCTGATCATCAGCCAGCCGGGCAGCATTCCCGCCGGCAAAGTCTGCCCGCACCCCGTCAGCGGATCGGATTTGGTCGTCACATTCTTCCAGCAAGCGGCTCAGCCACTTCCCTGGAAGATGCACGGCCGCGATCTCTCGCCGCTGCTCAAAGATCCCACCACGAAAGACTGGAATCACCCCGTTCTCTATGAACACATGGGCGAACACTTCGGCAGCGACACCACGAAAGTTCTCGCGACCGATGGCAAGGCCGAACACAGCAACGTCCCCTGGTGGCTCGCCGTCCGCCAAGGCAGCTTCAAATACATCCGCACGCTCCAAGCGGGTGAAACAGAGGAACTGTATGACCTGGCTTCTGATCCCGAAGAACTAACGAACCTGGTGAATGAGCCGAGACATCAAATGCGGCTGAAAGAACTCCGGGCCGTGATGACCGCGGAGTTGAAACGAACCGAGGCGGGATTCGGGGAGCATTTGCCGGTGGCGAAGATGATTCCGTAACACAGTGCCAAGTTCGCTGATTCATGTTAGCTTCTGCCAAAGTTACGCCCTTCATTGGAGAGACATTTTCATGCAGCGCACCCAACTGGTCACTCTGGTGACCTCCTTCTGCCTGGCGGCCGCCGCCTTGGTATTTTCAGCCACCGCGAGCGCCCAGTCCCGCGACCAGAAAGTTCGCGGCGACAAGACGAAGGTCGAAGCGGCCGGTTTTTGGATTTACAACGATCTGCCTAAGGCCTTCGCCGAAGCCAAGAAGTCTGGCCGGCCGCTGCTGGTCGTGATGCGTTGCCTGCCTTGCGAGGACTGCGTGAAGCTGGATGACGAATTGGTCGAGCAGGACGCGAAGCTCAGGCCGCTGCTAGAGAAGTTCGTCCGCGTTCGCGTCGTGTCAGCCAACGGCCTCGATCTGTCACTGTTTCAATTCGATACCGATCAGTCGTACGCCGTCTTCATGTTCAATGGCGATGGCTCGATCTATGGCCGCTATGGCACCCGCTCCAGCCATTCGCTGTGGGCCGACGACGTCTCGATCGAAGGGCTGACCAAGGCCCTCGATGGCGCGCTCGCGTTGCACGCCGACTATCCCGCAAACAAGGCCGAATTGGCGCTCAAGCGGGGCCCCGCTCCTGATTTTACGGTGCCCGAGAATCTTCCGAAGCTCAAGGGCAAGTATGGAGCCCAGCTCAATTACGAAGGGAACGTAGTGCAAAGCTGCATCCATTGCCATCAAATTGGCGATGCCCTGCGGCAATTCCATCGCGATCAGAGTGGCGCGCTGCCGGAAGAGGTGCTGTTTCCTTATCCGCACCCCAAGTCGCTGGGCTTAATCCTGAACCCGCGCGAACGGGCGAGAGTATTACGTGTTGAACCGAAATCATTGGCCGAGCAAGCCGGTTTTCGCGCGGGGGACGAGATTCAAAAGATTGCCGGCCAGACGCCGCTTTCGATCGCCGATATCCAGTGGGTGCTGCATCACACGCCGGCCGGCGGCGGCACCATCCCGGCCAGTGTCGAGCGCGACGGCAAATCCGTGCAGGTTTCGCTCGTCCTCCCCGCCAAGTGGCGGCAGCAGGACGACATCGCGTGGCGCGCGTCCAGTTGGGAGCTCCGCCGCATGGTGCTCGGCGGGCTGTATTTGAAGTCGCTTTCGGCCGAGAAACGAACCGAAATGAAGTTGCCCGCCGCCGGCCTGGCTCTCAAGGTCGAGCACGTCGGCCAATACCCCCCGCATAACGGCGCAAAAATCGCCGGCTTCCGCGCCGGCGACATCATCACTTCCTTCGACGGCCACACCGACCTCACTCGTGAGACCGACCTGCTCGCTCATGCTCTGAATCAGGTTAAACCCAGCAGTCGTATGCCGGTGATCGTGCTCCGGGATGGGAAGGAAACGAGTTTGATGTTGACGACGGAGAAATGAACAATCGAGATCGTCGGCTGAGCAACAAAAAAAGGGGATGAACTTTCGCTCATCCCCCCGAAGGTTGCTTTCCAAAATAGTTCGATCAATCGAGAGGGCCGGCCCCTCACCCCAGCCCTCTCCCCGTATTCACGTGGAGTACCACGAGTACCGGGGCGAGGGAGTAGGACAGGTTAATCCGGCAGCTCAATGTGTTCGTTGAGCGCCACTTGCCGGGCTTTTGTCAAAGCCCGCGATTCGATCTGCCGGACTCGTTCCTTGGTCACGCCCATTTCCGCGCCGACTTCTTTCAAAGTCAGCGGTTCGTGGCTGTGGTCGAGGCCGAAGCGGCTGATAATGATCTGCCGTTCGCGCTCGTCGAGTTGCGAGAGGATCTTCTCGACTTGCTTTTCGAGCGTGTTCTGCACTACTTCTGCGCCGAGCGAGTCGGGCCGTTGGTCGGCCTGGCCGACGAACAGTTCGTCCTGACTGGTGCGGAAGCGGTCCCGCCGCTTGTACTCTTCGGGAATGGTCCGGGCAAAGTTCTTCATGATGGCCCAGGAGGCATACGTGCTGAACTTGTTGCCCCGCGAGAAGTCGAACTTCTCGACGGCGCGGATCAGCGACATGTTGCCGTCGCTCACCAAGCTGAAGAAGTCTTCCGTGCCGTTGACATGCCGCTTGGCGATCGAAACCACCAGCCGGAGGTTGGCCTGCACAATTTCATTCTTGATTTTGACCGCTTCTTCATACAAATGCTCAATTTCGTTCATCTCGGTGGTCCGAGCGGCAGCGGGATTGAGTTCGGCACGCAGCTTGGTGGCCTTGTGTTTGAGATAATTGAACTTGCGGAACAAATGCCCTTCTTGCTCGCGTGAGAGGAGAGGCACTTCATATAGCGAGGCTAGATACGGAGGCAAGCCGGTCGGGCTGCGCAGCTTGCGCGAAGGAGTTTCGCTGGCCGGAGTTGGAGCGAGGAAGTCCCGTTCCAATTCAGCCTGATTGAAACTCTCGTGCAGCATGTAGTCGAGCGGCAGTTCCAAAATCCGCTTGGCGCGAACTTCGTTCAGCACGCGATAGATCGTGGTCCGTGTCCGGCAGTACCGCTTCGCTAGCACATCGACCGAGTCGCCCCGCTTCGATTGCTGATAGATTCGCTGCTTCTGTTCATCCGAGAGCAGGCCCGTCTGATCCGGGAAAACCGCCAGTTGGGGATTCTGCTGATCGAAATTGCGCAGAGTGTAGCGAATTGTCTCAACACTCCGATTCATTTTTTTCGCAACGCGGCGGGCCACTTCCGAGGGGCAACCACCGGCCGCAGCCAAGCGACGAGCGCGATCGACGATCTCGATTTTCTCGGCTTCGCTCAGTTGGCTGAAGCGCTCACCGCGCTTGATCTTCTCTTCGTTCTGAGTCATGAATCGTTCCACGCTGCTGCGTAAGAACCCAACTCGCTTACGCCGGCCTTCGAATACGAAGCGGCGGCTCACCAGACCCTGTTCGCGCCACCGCGCGATCGTCTTGGTCGAGACTTTGAACAACTTGCTCAACTCTTCAACCGTGTGCACCGGTTCCCCGGCGTCTTGCACGGGAATATTCGCCGCATCCGAGACGTCTTCGACAAACAGCCGCAAATCGTGGATGGCATCGCGGCCTTCCATCACCACTGGCTGCGTGGCATCGGGGCGATAATCGGTGATGCGGAAGCACAGATACTCGTAGGTATAGCTCCGCTCTTTCTCCATTTCGGCGAGCAACCGCTCAGCCCGATTCACTTGTTCGATCTTCTTATCCCGGGGTGCAAAGCGAACCTGCTGATCTCGCAGTTGCTTGAGCACCGGGTTGACATAACTGGCATGCATGATGGAGCCTCTTTCTACTTTCTCTACCCTGGTCAACCGCGGCTGTTCCGGGACTCCTTCCCCCGCCTGACCAATGGGTTCGCCTGTTGCCCGCGAGCATCCTTCTCGCGAACCGCCGAACGCCTGCATTCTCTACGCTTGCACTGATCCGAATGTTCTTTTAAATGTTTGTCAGCTCTCCTCACTTGGCTCGCATCAATTGCAGATCATGTGCCGCGGTGGACACTTTGGACAATGTAACGCGGCAACCCGCTGCTTTGAAGTAAGTCACATTCGCCCTAACTCAAGTTCGCGCTTGGGATTTGGATTGTTACAGCCTGGTGATTGATCGGCTCATCGCTAAGGACGAGCTTCAGCGACCGCGCCACGAATTCCGCCGCAGGTGCCAAATATGAAAGTCCAGCGTTCACATCGATCAAAATGCCAGCATGAGTCGATTTGGCAGGCAATCGAGCCAAACAGACAATTGGGTTTTGTTGAATCTCCCCCCGCCGCGAAACCGATGATTCCGATGCTTAGCGTCCGCATATTCCAACTAATCGTTAAGTCACGCAACTTAGGCAACGAGGCGAAGTCTCAAATTGAGATTTCACTCTCAAAAAGAGACCCGAAATGACGCATCTCCGCCAATATTATACATTCGCCGATCTACCCACTTCCTTGCTTATGGACCTTTCTCGCCGGCGATTTTTGCGGCAATCGGCAAGCGTCGCCCTCTTGGCCGCGTGTTCGTTTCCCGCCTATGCCGCCGACGAGCCCTTGCTTTTGGCAGTCAACGCGGGTGAAACCCGTCCCCAGCAAGTCAAATTGGCGGTCGAAGTCGCCGGCCAGTTGAAAATGAATCCCTCGGGCCGCGAGGTGAAGTTTCTGCCCCTGTCAGTAACCGCGGAACTGAATTTCTTGCAACGACGGCTGCCGGAACTGCTCGATTCGTCTGCCGTCCGCCTCGTGCGGCAATACACGGGTGCCGAAGCCAAGTTCAATCTTAAGAACACGGAATTCGCCCATCAGTTACGAAACGACCGCCGCTTGATGGTGTTACAGACCGACGGGGACTCCGGCAACTACTTCTCGCCCCTCGGCCCGCTGACCCGCGAAGAGCTTGACCTGATCGATGTGCCAGGCTCCGGCGTGCTGCCGGAATTGCTCCTGCCGGGCAAAGAGCTCAAAGTCGGCGAAACCTGGACCTTGACCGATGCCGCCGTCGTGCGCTTGCTCAGCCTGGATGCGGTCCACAAGCAAGACATCGTCGGCAAATACGACGAGCTGCGCGACGGCATCGCGATTCTTTCGCTCGAAGGAAAGGTCGCCGGCGCTGTCGGCGGTGTCTCGTCCGATGTCAATCTCAAAGCCAAGCTGAACCTCGATCCCAAGCAGCAGTTGCTCACCTGGCTGGCCCTTTCGTTCACCGAGAACCGGGCCATCGGCCATGCGCAGCCGGGTTACGACGTGACCACTCGCATCCGGATGCTCACCGCGCTCGTCGATTCCGCTCCCGACATCAGCGAAGCGTCCATCAGCAGCTTGCCCCTCGTCGCCAAATCGGGCGAAACGCTGCTGGCCTTTCGTTCCGAAAAGGGGGGCTTTGAACTGAACCACGACCGCCGCTGGCGGGTGATGAGCGAGCGCTATGACAACGCCGTGCTGCGGATGATTGACCGCGGCGAACTCGTCGCGCAGTGCAACATTTCCAAACTCAAGTCGTTCGCCAAAGATGAGAAGCTGACGCTGGAGACGTTTCAGGAAGACGTGAAAGTCGCCCTCGAAAAGCAAAAAGCCACCATCACCGAAGCGGCCCAAAGCACCAGCGAAGCGGGCATTCTCGTCCAGCGCTTGACCGCCAACGGCGTGGCGTCCGAGTTGCCGATCCAGTGGACCTATTACCACCTGGCCGACCCCGCCGGCCGCCGGGCCTCGATCGTTTTTACAATCGATGCGAAATTAGCCGAAAAATACGCCCACATCGACCAGGAAATCATCGCCGCCTTCCGGTTCTTCGATGTACCCAAGGAAGCGGGAGAACCAACGCCCGCTGCGGGGATAAGCCCAAGGGCGAAACAGCGACGAAGTCCGGCGGTGAATCTTCACGAAAGTAGCGCACGACTGGCTACACAAATGGAGCCAGATCCTTCAAATCGCCAACTAGCTGGCGAAGTAACAGGTGAGATCAGCGTCGATCAGCCTTTGCGATTCACGCTGTGAACCGCCCTTGCCCATTGCCCGCGTTCTCGGGAAACTGGAACACTCGCCACAGCCGCGCCGCGAAGCTGGATTCGCCAGAATTCAGATGCGTGCGGATCGACTCAAATTCACTGAATTCTGGCGAATTCAGCTACTGTCCTTCCGCAAAGGTCGCCCGATGGAAGCTGGGATTGTTGGCTTGCCGAATGTCGGCAAAAGCACGCTGTTTAATGCCCTGACCAGCACGCAAGGCGCGCAGGCCGCCAATTATCCGTTCTGCACGATTGAGCCCAATGAGGGGATCGTCACCGTGCCGGATGACCGGCTGGCCCGGATCACCAAGTTCATTCCGCCGCAAAAGGTGATCCCGGCCATCCTCAAACTCATCGATATCGCGGGCATCGTCAAAGGAGCCAGCGAGGGGCAGGGACTGGGCAACAAGTTCCTCAGCCACATTCGCCAGGTCGATGCGATTCTGCAGGTCGTCCGCTGCTTCATCGATGCCGACGTGATTCACGTGGCCGGCAATGTCGATCCGCTCTCGGACATCGAGACCATCGAGATGGAATTAATGTTCGCCGATATCGAAGCTCTGCAAGTCGCCTTGCCCAAAGCCAACAAGGCCGCCCGCAGCGGGGATAAGGAAGCCAAGCTGCGCATCGCCGCGATTGAAGGTTGCCTGGCCCATCTGACCAAAGAATTGCCGCTGCGCAGCCTGCAGCTGCCGCCGCTGGAACAGGCTGCCATTCAAAGCTTCGGCCTGATGACCGCCAAGCCGATTCTGTTCGTCGCCAACGTCGATGAATCCGATCTGCAAGGTAAAGGCCCGCTGGTGCAAAAAGTCCGCGAGTTTGCGACCAAGATTTCCGCCGGAATAGTGCCCGTTTGTGCGAAGCTCGAATCGGAAATTGCCGAACTCGAAGAACCGGATCGGAGTGAAATGCTCGCCGGCGTTGGTTTGAAAGAACCCGCCCTGTCCGCGCTGGCTCGCGAAGCCTATCGCACGCTCGGACTGCAAAGTTACTTCACGGCCGGGGAGAAAGAAGTTCGCGCCTGGACCATTCCCGTCGGCGCCACAGCGCCACAAGCGGCCGGTGTGATCCACAGCGATTTCGAAAAGGGCTTCATTCGCGTCGAAGTCTACTCGCTGGCAGACCTCGAAAAGTACGGCACCGAAAAAGACCTCCGCGCCGCCGGCCGACTCCGCGTCGAAGGCAAGAATTACATCATGCAGGACGGTGACATCTGCCACTTCTTGTTTAATTAGCGAGCGCTATGACTGCGCTCGCCCGCCTGCTGCCCTCACTCCCGCTGACTAAAACGGCAGGAACCGCTCGTCATTACCCATGCCGACGGCGTTATAGTCTGGCGGCGTAATGCCAGGTGCGTTGTCCACTACGTCAGGTGTTTCCCAGCAGAAGTCGTCGTCGCCGGTGCCGCCGAAGAGGTCGTCGTTGAGGCCGTCGTGGGTGATGGGGGCGATGCTGCTGCGGTCGCTGCTGGTGCCCCATTGGGCGAGCAGGACGAGCAGGGCGGCGTCGTTGTCGGTGCCGTTGGTATAGGTCGCGGCGCTGTACGTGCTGGTGCTGGCGAGGCTGGTCCACGAGCTGTTCTCGTTGGCGACGCTGCCGCTAACCAGCAGGTCATTGCCGTCGCCGCCGTCCATCAGGTCGATGCCGTTGCCGCCGAACAGCACATCGTTGCCGGAATTGCCGTACAGCTTGTCGTCGTTTTCGCCGCCGCTGAGCAGGTCGTTGCCGTTGTAGCCGCTGAGGGTGTCGTTCCCCAGGCCGCCGTACAGGCGATCATCGCCTTCGTGGCCGTCGAGTGAATCGTTCCCCTGCCCGCCGTACGCATAGTCGTTGCCGCCGCCAGCCGAGACCGAATCGTCTCCGCCCCCGCCGTAGAAGACATCAGTTCCGGTCAGACCGCTGAGGGTGTCGTTGCCACCCGTGGCCAGATCTTGCGGCTGCGGATCGGTCGGCAACGTCGGGCTGTTGTCGCCCCAAATCACGTTGTCACCGCCGCTGCCGTTGATCCGGTCGTTGCCGATGCCGCCCACCAGCCAGTCGTTGTTCATGGCCCCGCTGAGATAATCATCGCCGGCTTCACCATAAAACTCAGCGGGGATGGTCAGGTTGCTCTGCGTGATGGTGTCATTCGCGCCGCCCGCATAGATG
>JAYTUF010000119.1:0-10747 GCA_043744755.1 Anatilimnocola sp. | reverse complement strand
GACTTACTCTGGAAGTACAAATGGGTTGTCCAGCAAGCCAGATGCTTTACTGCGATCACCCGCGAGAAAATGGAGGAAATGCTGGCCGACATGGAGCGGCGCTTTTCCGCCGGCGGATATTCGCAACATGCCGTGCTGCAAGGTCGGCGGGATTTGTATGTGGAAATGAATGATGTCGCGCTCGCGAAACAAGCGCACGCGGCGTATAAGAAAACCAAAGTCGACGAACTGAGCGATTGCCCGGCCTGCACGCGCTCCAATGACGGCGATTATTTCGCCCTGCTGAAGCAATGGAAGCAACAATTGAAAACGCTCGAGCCCGTCCTGGCCGGCAAGCTGACGTGTGCCGAGCAGCCGCTCAACAGCGCGAGTAAAGCCATGTTGACTCTGCTGCGCTTGGGACGGCGAGAAGAAGCGCAGGCCCTGCAGCAGAAGTATGCCAAGAAATTAGCTTTGCACCGCGATCATACGGTCGAGGCCACGCGGCACATCATTTTGTTGTCGCTCGTGGGCGAAACCGCCAAGGCCAAGCGGTTATTCGAAAAATTCCTGCCCGAAGCATTGGCATCCGCCGCGCGCGATATTCGCCTGCAACTGATGCGATCTGGAATCGTCCTGCTCGATCGGTTGGCCAGTAAGAACAAGGTTGTTAAGCTGCCAGCGCATGCTCAACTGCCCGCGCCCGATGCCAAAGGTCAGCACGAAATTGCCGCGCTGCGGGAGTGGATGTACCACGACGCGCTCTGCATCGCCCACGAATACGACGCCCGCAACGGCAATGACGGCGAGACCCACAGCCTGCAGGAGCTGCCCGAGATGATTGAGGAATTGGCAGTGGCTTAGCCAACTGTCGGACGGGTAAAAGGATGAGTGGTTGAACATGGGCGATTACGAACTTGAGATCGACAACTTGCTCCGCGAGGCCGCGAGTCTGCCTTACGGACAGACCAGATTCGAATTGCTGGAGGAGGCGGTCCGCGTTGCCGATCTGCACGGCGACCTTGATCGCGGTTACGAAGCGCGCCGCCTGTTAATGAGCGCTGCGATGTTTACTGGCCGGAGCGATGTCGTGCTGACGAGTTTTGCCTGGTCGGTGGCCATGTTCGATCGTTATCCCGGCCGCTTCGACGAGCGCAGCCTGCTGTGGCGATACAAGTGGGTCACGATTGAGGCGCAGCACTTTCCCACGGTTTCGCGGGCCAAGATCGAAGAGCTGCTGAACGATATGGAGCGTCGCTATGCAACGGCGGGACACTCATTGCATGGCGCCGCGCAGATGCGGCGGGGCTTGTACGTCGATATGAACGACGTGACGGCATCGCGACAGGCTCACGAGCGGCTGCAGAGAATTGAGGTGGATAGCATGAGCGACTGCGCTGCCTGCTTGCGCGCCAACGAGGCCGAGTATTTCGCGTTGCAGAAACAATGGGAGCGGCAGTTGGAAATACTCAAGCCGGTGCTGGACGGTCAACTGACCTGCGGGGAAGAACCAATCACCAGTGCCAGCCGGGCGATGCTGACGCTGCTGTGTTTGGGGAGGGGGGACGAGGCCCGTGCGTTGCAGCGGAGATATGTCAAGGACTTGACCAGCAATCGCGTCATTCCAATGACGGCGGGGCTGCATGTGACATTCCTCTCGTTGATCGGCGACCTCGCGGCTGCGAAGCGCCTGTTCGAGCGATTCCTGCCTGCAGCGATGTCCGCCGTCGCCCGCGACTATCGCCTGAAGTTCTTCCGCTCCGGTGTCGTCTGGCTCGACTTACTGGGCAGAAAGCAGCAGTTCGTCAAGATGAAATCGCATGCTCAACTGCCGCCTCCCGATGCCAAAGGTCAGCACGAAATCGCCGCGCTGCGGGAGTGGATGTACCACGACGCGCTGTCCATCGCCCACGAATACGACGCCCGCAACGGCAATGACGGCGAGACCCAAAACACAGAGGGATTGGCCGAGATGATTGAGGAATTGGCGGTGGCGTGAATGCGGCCCCAGGCCTGCCTCAAGCGATTGGCAGGCCGATTCACTTCCGCGCGGGCGCGCGTCATGCTACGGCAGTGCTGGGTGGTTGCCGTTCATTTTCAGAAACAACATCCATGACTCGTCAAACCGATCATCGACCTGCCTTCACACTCGTCGAATTGCTGGTTGTGATCGCCATCATCGGCGTGCTCGTGGCGCTGCTCCTGCCCGCGGTGCAGGCAGCCCGCGAGGCTGCCCGGCGAACTCAGTGCGCGAACAATGTCAAACAGCTTGGTTTGGCGTTTCAGAATTTTCACGATACCCATCTCTGTTTACCGCCCGCGAAAGTGACGAATGCCAATTTTCCGAATCCCGTGCATCTGAAGTTCGTGATTCCCGCCAACGTCGAACATGGCTGGGGTGTGTTCTTGCTCCCGTTCATGGAGCAGCGCAACCTGTCCGATCGCTATCGCTTTGACGTCAACTGGGACGCGACCGAAAACCTGCCTGTCATCACCTCCTTCGTGAATACCTTTCGTTGCCCTTCGACCCCGAAAGGGAAGCGGGTTGATCCCAATCAAAAGAACGCCGCGTGCGGCGATTATGGCGTATTGAACTACGTCGAACCGCAACTGAGCAACCTGAACCTGCTCGATGGACAGACCGGGCCGATGCTGGACGGCGTGATGCGGACCAACGAACTCCATCGCTTTGCCGATGTGACCGACGGCCTGGCGAACACCAGTTGGCTGGCGGAAGATGCAGGCCGGCCCGTTCGGTATATGGCCAATTTGAACATCATGCCGGGGAACACCACCGGCGGAGCATGGGCCGATCCGGAAAATCCGTTCACGCTGCATGGCTACACCATGGACTGCGTGACGCAGGGAGATAAATGCGGCATCAACTGTTGCAATCGAAACGAAATCTTCGGCTTCCATCCGGGCGGAGCCAACCTGATGATGGGCGACGCCAGCGTCCGCCATCTGGCCAAGGGAACCGATATCAAAATCATCGCCCGGCTGGTGACCAAAGCCGGCGGCGAAGTTTCGCAGTGAACGATGCTGGCGCCGACTAGGGAACAGATCGCGGCGGCGGCTGGTATGTCCGCAAGAAATCCACCGCGGTAGACTTCTCTTTGAAAACGCCGCGGATAACATCGCCATTACTGTATTGCACCTCGATTTCGTAGCGCTCGATGGGCTTTGATACGCCGCGATCGGCGTATTGCTCAATAAATCGAATCGCGGCATCGATGGTTACGACTTGATGCAATTCGCCGTGCAAGGCCAGGATGCGAATCTTGTCGATTCGCCGCAGAATCGTGACTTCCAGCGACTTAAGGAAGTTGTCGATGTCCGCCCGATGGGCTTTCAATAGCGCCGCGACGAGCTTTCGTCGCTGCGCCGCAGTTAGTCGGGAATAAGCACTGACTTTTTGCTGAAAGTCGGCGTCTGGCGTGTGTTCATCGAAGTGCGCGTCGATCTTGAACTTGCGAAAGACGGCCACGATCGTGGGATACGAAAGATACACCAACGTGAAACCCAGCGAAGTCAATTGAGTCAGCGCGCCTGATGTAAATACTCCCGCCAAAATGGCACCCTTGAATGGTCCCAGGTGGCGATGCGTTTCCGCGAGTGGCAAAATCGCCCCTTGAATCTCTTGGGCCTTGTTGCGGGAATGCTTGGTGTACCTGCGCCAAGCGGTTTCGATAAACGCAACTGGCTGACCAATTTTGTCCAGACTGCCACCACGTTCCAGAACAAAATCGAGGTCGTGCGTGTTGCCGTTGAGATCGAGCCAAGAGCACTTCTTGCCGCGGCGGCAGGGCCTGCTCCCCTTTTGGTCCAAATAGAGACCATGTTTGGTGGCAAAGGCCGCCAGCAGTGAAGCAACGGCGGTTTCGAGCACTTCGCCGATGATCTGGCCGAATCGATGTGCCGGGGACAATGCCATCGCTAGCCTTCCACCCACAGCCGGCCTTCTTGCAAGGGCACGCGGTGCTTGCGGTTCTTCCACTTCACATTTCGGTCGCGCGTCCGCTCGAAGCGATAAGACTGAAAGCCGGCCGCTTCCGCGAGTCTACCCAACCAAGGAATGACCGGAACGTAAATCCCGTACGGAGCAGAGTCGCCGATGACAAAGCAAATCTTAGCGCCGCTTGCACACACTCGCCGGAGGGACTTCCAGACTTGGGCGAGGTCTCGAAAGTAACAGGCCACCATTAGGTGGTAAGTCTTCTTGCCACCTTTGGTCTTGCGAATCTCACCCAACTTTTCGCAGACTTCCGTGAGTTCATCGCGTATAGGCTCCAGTTCGCTGCAGCCGAGCACTTCCGGCAGATCGACGGTCCGTTCCGGCACATGCTGCGAGCAGGATCGAATGAGATGCGAACGAACGGAGGATTGCAAATCACCCCAGCCGGTGATTTCGCGCATGAACGACATTTCCAACCGTGTCGCATCGGCGTAGTCGTAATTGTTCGGATAGGGCGGCGACGTAATGACAAGATTGGCTGAGTCCTCGGGGACGCCGGCGCAAGTTCTGGCATCCGACTGCAAAAACTTCGCTCGCGGGCCTTCCAATTCCGATCCTTCGCACATGTCCCGATGGATCATCGCCGCACATTCGCGAAGGGCAACCGACACTTCCTTCGCTGCCCGCTTTTGCTTCTTCGGCAACACATATTGCCATTGCGCGGTGCCAGCTTTGGAGGTGCGGCGCAGCATGGTCACGAGCGTTAACCAGACGAGGCTGGACGCCGGCGTATCGTCCGCGATTTTCGCATAGGCTTGCCGCAAGACATCGAGTTGGGCCAGGGCGTCATCGTCATAGCACTTGTAGATCAGCGGTGGATAGCCTGCCACTTGCGGCTTGAGGTTCTTGGCGACTTTGCGCAGCTCGTCGATCTTGCTCAGATATGCTGCGGGGTCTGATCTCCATTCAAGCTTGGCTTGGGCCACGCGGGACACGAATGGATGGGAATCGATACCAGTGCATTCGACACCAAGTGTCTCCGCCGCCACCAGCGTCGTTGCGGAACCCGCAAACGGATCGAAAACGCGCAGCGAACTGCGGTCCCCGGAATTCCGGATTACCTCTTGCACCCACTCCGCTGAAAAACCCGCGCTGTAGCGGAACCACCGATGCACGGGTAACGACATGTTGCTGATGAACGTGGACGACGCTGCCTCGGAAACGGTCGTTTCCATCTCGGAAAATAGCAGTCGTTGATGAGATGTCAGCATGGACCAAACACCGGCAAATTGCGGAAGGTGTACAAGGGAACAGATTCTAACCATTTTTGACAGCACGCGGAATCGCGCGATCAGATTGACTTGACGACTTGTTTTCACCGCTGTTCCGCTTGGTGATTCTATTCGCCTGCTATTTCTCCCCCTGTCCGCTCCGCCCTCAAAACTCGTACAATAGCAGGATTCGGCACGGAGGAATTTGCTTAGGGGTTTGTGCTGCGTATGCCAGCTTCGGATATTGTCATCAAAGGGGCCCGCGAGCATAACCTGCGCGATATTTCGCTCGTTTTGCCGCGCAACCAGCTCATCTGCCTGACCGGGGTTTCCGGCAGCGGCAAAAGCAGCCTCGCGTTCGACACGCTCTATGCCGAAGGGCAGCGGCGATATGTCGAAAGCCTGTCTAGCTACGCCCGGCACTTTTTGGGGCAGATGCCCAAGCCGGATGTGGACTTCATCGGCGGTCTGAGCCCGTCGATTTCGATCAGTCAGAAGAGCAGCGGCAGCAACCCGCGGTCCACGGTTGGCACGATCACCGAGATTTACGACTACCTCCGCGTGCTGTTTGCCCGCGTGGGTCAGGGGCATTGCCCCAAGTGCGAGCAGCCGATCACGGCCCAGTCGCGGGAAGAGATCCTCGTCCGCATCCTGCAATTGCCGGATGGCAGCAAGCTGAACATCCTCGCGCCGTTGATTCGGCAGCAGAAGGGTGAATATAAGGACCTGTTCGAGGACTTGCTCAAGCAGGGTTTTGTGCGGGCGCGGGTCGATGGCACGGTGGTGCAGCTCAACGTCGCCATCGCGCTCGACCGGCAGATGCGGCACGATATTGAAGTGGTGGTCGATCGGTTGACGCTCCGGCCCGATATTCGTCCGCGATTAAGCGAAGCCGTTGAGACCGCGCTCAAGATGGGTGGCGGGAACCTGAT
Source organism: Anatilimnocola sp. (assembly GCA_043744755.1). Classification (GTDB taxonomy): domain Bacteria; phylum Planctomycetota; class Planctomycetia; order Pirellulales; family Pirellulaceae; genus Anatilimnocola. The sequence continues at coordinate 4,610 of JAYTUF010000119.1, read as the reverse complement.
CGTTGCGCTCGATGAAGCGGCCGGTGAAACCAAAGCTACCGCTGTTCCTGCCGCGCCGGTCAGTGATGATGAAGCTGATGCGGAAGTTGCTGAAGAAGAAACGTCGGCCAAGTCGAGCAAGCGGAAACGTCGCGCGGCGCGGGCCGGCGATATGATCTTTTCGTCCGACTATGCCTGCACCAAGTGCGGCCTGTCGTTCGAGCCGCCCAGTCCGCAGTTATTCAGCTTCAATAGTCCGCAGGGGATGTGTCCCGATTGCGATGGCCTGGGGGTGATGTATAGCCTGTCGCCGGAGCTGCTCATTCCGAACCCCAAGCTCAATTTCAAGGAAGGGGCCTTGGAACTCATCGGCCCCTGGCATGAACTGGGTCGCTGGCGGCGGCACATCTATCAGGGCGTGGCCGACACGCTCGAACGGAAGCACGGCTGGGAAGAGGGCACGTTGCTCGACACGCCCTGGAACAAATTGAACACCGAGCAGAAGCACGTTTGGCTGTACGGCGCGGGCAAGGAGCACATCACCTACACTTGGCGGGGCGGGCAAGCTCCGATGATGTATGGCGGCAAGTTCGAAGGTGTCATTCCCGAATTCGCCGGCAAGCATCGAACCAGCAAGAGCAAGCTGCAGCAGAAGCAGCTCGAAAAGTACATGAGCATGGTCGGCTGCCCCACCTGCCACGGCGAACGCCTCGTGCCGCAAGCGCGGGCGGTGCGGATTACGACTGGGAATGAAGCGTTCGATAAGACGCTCAGCCGTACGCTGCCACAGGTTTGCAATCTGGCGGTCAGTGATGCCTCGGCCTTCTTTCAAACCCTGCAACTCAACGACACACAGCAGATCATTGCGGCCGAAGTGCTGAAAGAAATCCGCACGCGGCTCGGCTTTTTGATCGATGTCGGTCTCGATTATCTGTCGCTCGACCGCACCGCGCCGACGCTCAGCGGCGGTGAATCGCAGCGGATCAGGCTCGCCGGGCAGATTGGCAGCGGTCTGGTCGGCGTGCTTTATATTCTCGACGAACCCTCCATCGGCTTGCACCCTCGCGATAATGACCGCCTGCTCGGCACACTCCGCCGGCTGCGCGACATGGGCAACACCGTGATCGTCGTCGAACACGACGAGGACACCATCTGGGCCGCCGATCAGATTCTTGATTTTGGCCCCGGCCCCGGCGTCCGCGGCGGTGAGCTCGTCGCCCAAGGCAAGCCGGGCGAAGTGCTGAAAGCGGAACGGAGCGTCACCGGCAAGTTCCTCTCGGGCGAGCGCTCGATAGAAGTGCCAAAAGTGCGGCGGCCGCTCACGGGCAAGTTCCTGAAGATTCTCGGCGCGGAACACAACAACCTGAAGAACGTCGATGTCGAGATTCCACTCGGTTCGTTCGTCTGTGTGACCGGCGTTTCGGGGAGCGGCAAGAGTTCGCTCGTTAGCGACATCATCGTCGAGACGCTGCATCGCGACTTGAACAAAGGGGACGGCAACCCCGGCAAGCATCGGGCCATCGAAGGGATGGAGCATCTCGATAAGCTCATCGCCATCGATCAAACGCCGATTGGCCGCACGCCGCGGAGCAATCCCGGCACATACATCAAGCTGTTCGACGAAATTCGCGACCTGTTCACGCAGATGCCGGAAGCGAAACGCCGCGGCTTCAAGCCCGGCCGCTTCAGCTTCAATGTCGAAGGGGGCCGCTGCGAAGCCTGCGAAGGGAACGGCAGCACCAAGCTGGAGATGGATTTCCTCGCCGACGTGTGGGTGACGTGCCCGGTCTGCGAAGGGAAACGCTTCAGCCGGGAGACGCTGCAGGTCCGCTTCAAGGATAAGTCGATTGCCGACGTGCTCGAAATGGACGTGCAGCAGTTGCTGGACCTGTTCGAGAACGTGCCGCATGTGCGACACCGCCTGCAAACGCTGCACGACGTGGGTCTGGACTACATCAAGCTCGGCCAGCCTTCGCCCACGCTCAGCGGCGGCGAAGCCCAGCGGATCAAGCTCGCCCGCGAATTGGTGAAAAAGAGTACCGGCAAAACGCTGTACTTATTGGATGAGCCGACGACCGGCTTGCACTTCGCCGATATTCAGCTACTGCTCAAGGTGCTGCACAACTTCGTCGAGGCGGGCAACACGGTGCTCGTGGTTGAACACAACCTCGATGTGATCAAAACTGCCGACTGGGTCATCGACCTCGGTCCCGAAGGTGGCGCTGCCGGCGGACGAGTGCTCGCCGCGGGAACACCGGAAGAGGTCGTAAAGGTCGGCGAGTCGTACACCGGTCGCGCGCTGAAGCGCGTGCTGGATGGCTCTGCGGCGAAGGAAGCTCGCGAGAAAGCGTATGCGGCGCTGCATCCAGTTGAAGACAAAAATGGGAAGAAGAAAGGCTCGCGAAACGACAAGCCGGGGATACCCGAGTTGGCGACGCACATCGTCGTCCGGGGCGCGAAGCAACATAACTTGAAAGACGTCAGCGCCCGGATCGAGCGCGACAAGATGACCGTCTTCTGTGGTCCCAGCGGCAGCGGCAAAAGTTCGCTGGCGATGGACACCATCTACGCCGAAGGGCAGCGGCGGTATGTCGAAAGCCTGAGCAGTTACGCCCGGCAATTTGTCGCCCAGATGCAGAAGCCAATCGTCGATCACATTGATGGCCTGTCCCCCGCGATTGCCATCGAGCAGAAGAATCTGGGTCACACGCCGCGGTCCACCGTCGGCACCGTCACTGAGATTTACGACTACCTGCGCATCATGATGGCCCGGCTGGGGCAGCTCTATTGTCCGACCTGCGACATTCCCGTCGGCACGCAGTCAGCCGATCAGGTCGTCGATACCATCCTCGCCGAAACGCCCGGCGCGAAGCTGTTTCTGATGGCACCCGTCGAGATCGACGTCGGCCAGCAGTACGCGCCGCTGTGGGACGACCTGCGGGCGAAGGGTTACAGCCGCGTGCGGATCAACGGCACGACGCATGGCCTGGAAGCGGTGCCCGAAATCGACCGCCGCCGCAAGCATAAGATCGAAGTGGTGCTCGACCGCGTGACGGTGAAAGAAGAAGCCCGCTCGCGAATTGCGGGGAGCGTTGAGCAGGCCCTCTCACTCGGCAAGGGTGTGATGCACGTCGCCTATGCCCAGGATGACGTGCCCGAAAACAAATGGCGGATGGTGCCGCACAGCCAGCATCTCGCTTGCCGCGAGTGCAACCGCAGCTTTGAGCCGCTCACGCCGCACAGCTTTTCGTTCAACAGCCCGCTCGGCTGGTGCGCCTCCTGCGAAGGGCTGGGCGTGCAGACCGGGGCCAATCCCGCGGCGCTCCTCTCCGATCCCAAGCTGACATTGGCCGAAGGAGCGCTCGCCCTCTGGCCCGATCTGCAAGCGCCGTATGCGCGGGCCATGCTTGAAGCGCTCGGGCAAGGAACCGGCGTGCCGCTCGATGTTCCTTTCGATCAATTGCCGCACAAGCAGCGCCGCACCGTGCTGTATGGCGCTGAAGAACAATGGTTCGATGTGCTGCCCCCCGGCGCGACCGGCAAGAAGCCCAAGCCGCTGTTCCGCTTTCAATTCAAAGGCCTGTATCCAGCCCTCGAAGAGGCCTCGAAGCTCTCGCCGCTGCTGCGCATTCGGCTCGAACAACTCGTCGCGGATGTCGAATGCTCGACCTGCGGCGGCAGTCGCTTGCGGGAAGATGCCTCCGCGGTCCGCTTTCGCAACACGACCATCGGCGGCCTCGGCCGGATGCCGCTGGGACACTTGCAAACCGCGATTGCGAATTGGAACCTCAGCGAGCGGGAACGCAAGATCGCCGGCGAATTGCTCCGCGAGATCACCGGCCGGCTGCAGTTCCTGCTCGATGTGGGCCTCGATTATCTATCTCTCTCGCGTCCCGCCGCAACGCTCTCCAACGGCGAAGCACAGCGGATTCGGCTTGCCAGTCAACTCGGCAGCGGACTGTGCGGCGTGTTGTATGTGCTCGATGAACCGACCATCGGCTTGCATCCGCGCGACAACACGCGGCTGCTCGGCGCGCTCCACAAGCTCCGCGATCTCGGCAACACCCTGATCGTCGTCGAACATGACCGCGAAGTGATTGAGCACTGCGATCACCTGCTCGACTTTGGTCCCCGTGCGGGACGGCTCGGTGGCGAAATCGTGGCCGATGCGCCGCCGAACGAACTTGATACGCAGCCTCGTTCCGTCACGGGTCCTTATCTGAGTGGCCGTAAGGCGATTCCGGTCCCCATCACCTGCCGCATGGGCCAAGTCCTGCCGCCGCCGACGTCAGCCGCCGATGCCAAGCCCACGAAAAAGAAGAAGGCTCCCGTCGCCGCGCCCGCGCCCCACAGCAGTCCCTCCGTCTCTGCTGCCGGTGAAACTGCTTGGATCGAAATTGTCGGCGCGCGTCACAACAACCTGCGCAACGTCACCGCCCGCATCCCACTCCGCACGCTCACTGCCATCACCGGTCCCAGCGGCAGCGGCAAAAGCACGCTGATCGAAGATGTGCTCTACGCAGCCAGTGCCCGCCAACTGCATCGCGCGGCGATCATCCCCGGCTCGCACGATGCCATTCACGGCCTGGAACACATCAACAAAGTGATCCGCGTCGATCAACAGCCCCTCG
>JAYTUF010000118.1:0-2755 GCA_043744755.1 Anatilimnocola sp. | reverse complement strand
TGGCCAACCCAATCCCTCCGGGCAACTCAGTCCCTTCACGCCGCAAGGGGGGCAGGGGGGCTTCGCCAGCCAAGGCTTTCCGGGCCAAGGCTATCCGGGACAGGGTTTTCCCGGTCAAGGTCAGCCGGGTCTAGGTTTCAATCAGCCGCCGCGGAGTTCGGGTGGGGGTGGCAAAGCGTTGTTGATCGTGCTCGGCTCCCTGGCCGCGGGGTTCGTGTTGGTGTGCGGGCTCTGTTGCGGCGGGGGAATTTTTCTGGGCCAGCCTCCGCAGGCGTCGGCCACTGCCAAGCAACCCTTCAATCTGGCCGCGGCTCCCGTGCCGGCGTTTCCCGAGCGGGGAATGGCGACGCAGCTCGAACCAGGCGTTGACTTGTACACCGTCAAGATCAACGGCCAAACGGGCGGGCACTATTCGCCTCCCGGTCATGGCGGGACGCTCTTTGTCTACCTGCCGGCCGGCAATCATCCGCCCAAGTCGCTGCCGTGCGTGTTCATCACCGGCGCGGGGACGGATTTGATGGGAGGGTATGCGTTTGAAGAAAACATCGGGACCTCGGACGATGCCGCCGAGCATCTGCCTTATGTGAAGGCGGGAATGGCCGTCGTCGTGTACGAACTCGATGGCAGCGGGTTGAGCGACGTAGCCGACGACCAGCAGATGTTTGCAGACTTCAAAGCTTCGTGCGCCGGCCTCGTCAACGCGCGCAATGCTCTGGAGTTCACCCTGCAGCGTTGCCCCGAAGTACACCCTGCTCAGCTCTTCACCGTGGGTCACAGTTCGGCGGGGACCACGTCGCTGCTGTTCGCCGCGCATGAACTGCGGATTGCGGGTGCCATTGGCTATGCGCCTTGCAGCGACGTCGAAAACTTCCAGCCCCGCTTTCTGATCCGCACCCTCGCCCGCGAGCGCCCCGGCCTGGTCGATTTCCTCTGTCAAAGCAGCCCGAAGACACATCACCAGCGAATCAACTGCCCGGTCTTCCTGTTCCACGCCGATGACGATTCCAATGTCAAAATCCAAGGGACCCGCGACTTCGTCAAACTCCTCCAGCAACACAACAATCAAGTCACCCTGCAAACCGTCCCCACCGGCGAACACTACGACTCGATGATTCAAGCCGGCATCCCCGCAGGGATCGCGTGGATCAAACAGCGAACGGGGAAGTAATGACCGAACAAGAACTGCTGCAGCGAATTACCGTTAATCCCCAAATCTTCGGTGGCAAACCCATCATCCGCGGCCGCCGCCTCGCCGTGGAACATGTGATCGGCATGTTAGCCGCGGGCGATGACGTCGTAACCATTCTTGAAGGCTATCCTTGGTCAGAGCGCGCGGACATCGAAGCCTGCCTGATCTACGCGTCGCGCGCTACCGTGCATCGTGGTTAACGGCGACAGTCGTTCCGAGCAATGGTATAAGCACCGGATCAGTGTGAATCACTCTTATGCGGTCGATGTAAACTAATGGGTCCGCAGTGGATTTTCAGAGGAATTGCTCCGATGTCCAAAGGCATTTGCGGCGGGGAGAGTATTCCTGGTACGATTTAGCTGCCCGAAGAAACGGAGTCAGGCTCTGCGGGGACGCAACCTGGCAAGGGATATTCGGGTCTCCGATGCGCCAAAGGCGTGTCCGGCCTCTGGCGGCTTCAAGCTTCCAGGGGCCGCTTTGTTTTGTGCTTTGGACATCGGAGCCATGCCTTCCAAAATCCAACCCTTGAATCAGATCCCACTGAGAACCCTCGACGTACAACTGCAAGAGGTCGGTGATGCAAGCTAATTTTTTGGAAGCCATTGAAGGAACCAGCGGCGAGCGACTGGCGTCGTCGATATTGCAGTTTCTGATTACGAATTCAGCGACCTTTCGTGATCGGCTGGTCGTGCGGATCGCGGCTCACGTACCTCCTGGTTACGCCCCTTCGTTTCGCAACGGCGTCTATTGCCAGACCGAATATGCCACCCAAGATCAAGCGGGCAATCAGGGATTCATCGACCTTTTAATTGGCGACGGTCTTAGTACCGTAAGTGCCGCCGCGAAATTCTCGTTCGCCATGGCGATTGAAGTAAAACTTTGGGCGAAATTTACACCGGAGCAACCGGCTAAGTATTATCACACGTTGCGAGAAATGGTTGGAGGCGAAAAAGAGAAGTTGCGCTGCAGCGTGGTGGTCCTAGCGCCAAGCGATCGGAAGTATGAAGTTGAGCGGCATCTGTCCAGCCAAGAATGCGATCCTCGGGCCATCGTCTGGAATTGGAATGACATTCGCGATGACCTGAAGTTTGTATCCGAAGGGGACGCAACGCCATTGGCAATGGTTGCCCAATGGTTCTTGCGATTCTTGGATGCCCGCTTGGGTTCCCTGCAATTGCAGGGCACGCCGGCGTCCTATGTGGGATCCCAAGTGATCATCGGCAACGCTTACCAGGTTGATTTTCTCAATAAACTGAAAGGCTGCTTGCCGGGACCGTCGCGAATGTCCTGCCAATCGGACTACTTTGGCTTGCGTTGCCCATGCGTTGATGCGGAGACTCCCGGTGTCGTGCCGGCAATAGTCTCGATCGAGTTTGCTAAGCACAACGCACAAGTGATCTTTGGCATCGATACTCCGCTACCGCCGCCCGCAACGGATACTGAATTCGAGTTCAAAAAGTGGGATCGCCTGTTCCAAAAGCTCGAATTCGATCCGGCATTGAAGTCAGCCCTCGAATGGCGAGATAAACTCACACCCATGTTGGCCGAGATTCAGCGGCGTCATTC
>JAYTUF010000117.1:0-10755 GCA_043744755.1 Anatilimnocola sp. | reverse complement strand
CGACCGGCCGGGCGCGGACGTTTCCCGCCATCGCTAAGGAGGCGAAGAAGCTCAACTTCGCGTTTGCTTCGTGTCAGCATTTCGAAACGGGGCTGTTCACCGCCTATCAGCATATGCTCAAGGATGACCTTGATCTGGTCATTCACTTGGGAGACTACATTTACGAAGGGGCCGGGCGAGACAATCTGATCCGCAAGCATGTCGGGGGCAAGCTGGAATCGCTGGCTGACTATCGTAATCGTCATGCGCAGTACAAAACCGATCCCTCGCTGCAAGCCATGCACGCGGCAGCGCCGTGGCTGGTGACCTGGGACGACCACGAGGTCGAAAACAACTACGCCGATTCGATTGCCGAGAAGCGGCTGGGCAAACCGACGCCCTCGAAGGAGGAATTCCTCGCCACGCGTGCGCATGCGTACAAAGCCTATTACGAACACATGCCGCTCCGCCGTTCCACGCTGCCGCATGGTCCGCACATGCTGCTGTACCGCAACGTGTCGTTCGGCCGGCTGGCGGAGTTCTCCATTCTCGATACGCGGCAATATCGCAGCAATCAGCCACGCGGCGCGACGCGCAAAGCTCAGGACGAAGAAGCCCTCGCCAAATCGCAGACGCTCCTCGGGGACACGCAAGAAGCATGGCTGAAGGAAACCCTGAAAAACTCTTCGGCCAAATGGAATGTTCTCGCCCAGCAGGTGATGATGGCCCGCGTCGATCGGACGGCTGGTGAGAAGGAGGGTTTCAGCATGGATCAATGGCCCGGCTACGAAGCGAACCGTCGCCGCTTGCTCAAGTTCATGCATGAGCAGAAGATCGCGAACCCCGTGGTGCTGACCGGGGACATTCACAGCAACTGGGCCAACAATTTGATCGCCGATTTTGGCAAGCTGCAATCCAAGCTCGTCGGCAGTGAGTTCGTCGGCACTTCCATTACGTCGGGCGGCGACGGCACGCAGTTCCCCAAAGACCACGCCACGACGCTGGCGGAGAATCCGTTCGTCAAGTTCTTCAATACGGAGCGGGGCTATGTCCGCTGCCGAGTGACGGACAAAGAATGGCGCACCGATTATCGAATTGTTCCCTCAGTGACCAAACCCGGATCGCCCGTCGTCACGCGGGCTTCGTTTGCGGTTGAAGAGGGGAAGCCGGGAGTGCAGAAGGCATGAGAAACGGTACTTGAATGCGGCGACGATTGAGCGCACGATAGGTCGCTTCCATTCCCTCCGCAATCACCGCCTTCGAGGACTCCTTCCATGCTCGATCAACTCTTCAATCTCAAGGGCCGAACCGCGCTCGTTACCGGCGGCAGCAAGGGGATCGGCAAAGCCTGTGCGCGTGGTCTGGCAGAAGCTGGGGCGAACATTGCCATTAGTGCGCGGACCGAAGAGGAACTGAAGAAGGCCAAGGCGGAGATCGGCAAGGGACTGGATGTGAAGGTCGAATACTTCGTCGCCGATATGAGCGATCGCGATAGCGTTAAGAAGCTGGCCGACGACGTGCTCGCGAAAATGGGCCGCGTCGATGTGCTGTTCAACAACGCCGGCAGCAACAAGCCGCAGAATCTGGTCGATACGACGCTGGAAGTTTGGGACTCGATTCTCGAACTGAACTTCACCAGCTGCATGTTGCTTTCGAAGTACATCGCGCCGCAAATGATCGAGCGGAAATGGGGGCGGATCATCTACACCTCGTCGGTCATGGCCCTGGCTTCCAACGCTGCCCGCGGCTTGTATTCTGGCACCAAGGCCGCCCTGATCGGCATGGCCCGCGCTCAGGCGCTCGAACTAGGCCCCAGCGGCATTACCGTGAATTGCCTCGCGCCGGGACCCGTCGCCACCGACTTGCCGATGAGCATCCTCACGCCGGCCCAGAAAGAAATCTTCGCCAACCGCACTGCCGTGAAGCGCTGGGGCACAGTTACTGACATGGTTGGCCCCGTCGTGATGCTCAGCACCGATGCCGGCGCGTTCATCACCGGCACGGTGATCTCCGCCGATGGCGGCATGTTGTGCCGGACGTTTGACTAAGTGGGGCGAAGGCTCGCCACTCATTACAACTCAATGCTCTTCAGCGAATTCCCGCCCGAGTGAATCGCGGCATCGAGGCAGCGTTCGGCAGAGGCGATTAAATCCGACGGGGGGAAATTCTTGCTGGGCAGGGCGAGCGTCGCGACGCCGGCGCTCAGGCTTAGCCGAACCGTGTCACTGACCAGGCACTCGTCTTGCCAGGCGGGGATTTGTTGTTGAATGGTGCGCAGGGTCGCGAGTGCTTCGCTGCGGGCGCAGTCGCTCCAGAGCAGGGCGAAGTGGCCGCTGTTGAGTTGCAGGCACGGCCCAAGGAAGCCTGTCAACTCGGCGAGCTGACGGCGAAAGCGTTCGAGGAACACCACCGTGGATTCCACGCCGCACACGAACTGAGCGTCGGCCAGATGATCGACTCGCAGCAGCACGAGCGTCATCGGACTGCGGCTTTGCCGACAAGCTTGCAACACGCCCGTCACGCGGCCGAGCAAACCCGGGTCGGCAGCCGCGCGGCACATTTGCGACGTGAAATTCGTTGCCGAACTGTTACCAGTCTTGCGTTGCGGTGGGCTCGCGAGCGGGTTGCGCAATTCGCTCGCGGCATCCGTGCGGCGCTCGGCGCTCCTTAAATCCGTCGCAGCTCGCGCGCGTTGTTGCGCAGACTGTTGCGCCGTCTGTTGCAATTCGCGAGTGGAATTCAAGATCTCTTCGAGCGCGGCGACCTCTGCTGATTTGCGCTGGGCTTGCAATAGTTCGGGAACCATCTCGGTGGTGATCGCAGCCAGGCGCACATGCGCGGCGCAGAGTAGTTCCTGCGAACTCGGACCCGTGGGCAATTCCACTGCCAAGATGGAGGCTAGTGATTCAAAGTTGGGCTGCAGTTCGGTCAGCAGCAAGTGCAGCCGAACGGGGCCCAGATTAAAGTACCGCCCGCTGATGGCCAGCAAATTCGCCAGGTCGGATTCGCTGGGCCGCTCGACATAGCACGCGAGCGCTTCGGCCAGGTGCACGATCTGGCAGAGTGTGCGGCACGCCGGGGGCGCATGAGCGACGGCCGATTCGAGCGGTGGGACAGCGACAGCCTGGCAGAGTTTCGGCGGCAGCCGCCAATGTGCGAGCATTCGGGCGCTCAGCGACAAGTGATCAAAACCCAGCGTTTGCGATTCGGCAATCAACAGATTATCGCCGCGCTCGGCAGCCTGCTGATACAGGTCGGCATAGTCCTCTCCTACCTGCTGCAGTAGCGCGAGCACACCCACATCCTGCAACAGCCCCGCGGTAAAGGCCTCTTCCTCATCCGTCGGCGCAACAGCCTGCTCGAGTAGCCGGCAAGCGACCGATTTCAGTAATGCATGTTGCCAGTACCGCTGAAGCGCCGCCGTGTGCGAGCTATTCAGCAATTGCGGTGGCAAACTGAAGCCGAGCATGAGCGCCTTAAGCGGCTTAAGTCCGATCAGCGCGAGCGCTTGTTGCAAGTCGCCCACAGGCCGACTGAGGCCAAACAGTGAGCTGTTCACAACCTTGAGAATTCGTGAAGCCAGCGCCGGGTCGCTCTCCAGGCAGAGCTTGATCTGCCGTAGATCGACCTGGGACTCTCCCGCAAGTCGCAATACCTCGACTGCGGCGGCGGGCAGCGAATAGAGCTGCTCGCACTGCCGGGCGATTCGTTCGAGCGGACTTTGTGCGAGCGGGTTGGGCGTGGGCATCATGTCGTCACTGGCACTAACTGCCGCTGGTCGCGGAGTTGAGTTTGGTGCCGGAGTTCTGAAAGCTGGAGTTGGCTTGCAAGCCGAACACGGCGATGGCCCCCACGCAGACCCCAATAATTAATGCCAGCATCACCGCATATTCCACTGCGGTTGGTCCATCTTCATTCCAGAACAAGCGGCGTAGTAATCGGCCCATGGCGGCGCCCTTTGCCTGACGAACGTAAATAGGATCGACGGCGGTTTCTGCTGAGAAATCGCAGTCGGGGAGTTCCGCAGGCAGTCCGTTGATGAGACCACTGCCTGACGCTGGAACTCTACGTCACGTCTGGGGGTTGAGCAGAAAGTTGCCAGCGCCGCTGATATTAGAAGGGCGGAGCAATCGCGGGACGACGCGCCTGCTGCTGCTCAGTCTGACGCGCTTCAATTCCCTGCTCGCTCGCGAACGATTGCGCCTGCAGCGCTTCAAAATACCGGCTGCGCGGATTGTAGCGCGCTTGCGGACTGGGGAGCAGGTCGCTCAGCGGCGCGGTCGCTGGCTGTGCAGGTGCAGCCGGCAACGTCTCTTCGAAGTAGTAGGGAGCATGCGGACCTTGCGCCGCCCCATAGCCGGGCAGTGCGAAGGGAGGCTTGATGGGAAAATGGCCGCGCTGGCATGGCGGGCACTGATCGTAGGCATGATAGCCGTCGCTCCAGCCTAGGCCGGAAGTTCGCACGACGTAGTTCAACCAATCGGCAGCTGAGGAAATGGTGGAGATACCAAGCAGGATGCCTAAGGAGGCAGTTTTGATGATGGTCAGTTTCATGGCATCCATTCCGCTGCTAAAAAATTCCGGTTGCGAATGCTATCGTCGCGCCGCGTGACGCGGCATTCCCAAATTCCGCCCGCCCGGCGACAATGCCGTGAAGCCTCTTCCGTTTTTGCGGTAAAAGCCGTATGTTCGCCACGTTCCGACACTTGCTCGCGCTGATCCGCTTCAGTCATACAATCTTTGCGCTGCCGTTTGCACTCTTGGCCGCAGTGATGGCCTGGACGACGCCGGCTCCTGCCGGTGTTGACGTCGGCGTTTCCTTTCGTTGGCAACATCTGCTCGGCATTCTGATTTGCATGGTCGGAGCGCGGAGCGCCTCGATGGCGTTCAATCGGCTGGTTGATCGCGATATTGACGGCGCAAACCCACGCACCTTGACGCGTCATTTGCCTGCGGGACTTTTATCACTCCCCACCGTGATCCTGTTCACGCTCGCTTCGTCGGCGGTCTTCTGCGCGGGGACGTTACTGTTCCTGCCGAATTGGCTGCCGATTGTGCTGGCCGTGCCGGTGCTGCTGTTTTTGCTGGGGTACAGTTATGCCAAGCGGTTTACCGCGCTGGCTCACTTGTGGCTCGGCGTGGCCTTGATGCTTGCGCCCGTATGCGTCTGGATTGCGCTGCGGGGAGAGATTCTGCTGGTCCAACCGCGAGACATTTTGCCCGCGGTGATCCTCGGCCTGGCCGTGCTGGCTTGGGTCAGCGGCTTCGATCTCATCTATGCTTGCCAGGATGCCGATTTTGATCGACGGGCCAAGTTGCACAGCATTCCCGCTCGGCTGGGCGTATGGGGCGCTTTGCGTCTGGCGGCAGTTTGTCATCTGGTCACGCTCGTGCTGCTGGCCGTGTTGCCTTGGCTTTCGCCGGAACTGGGGTTAGGTTGGATCTACGGCGGCGGAGTGCTCGCCGTGGCGGGACTGCTGGTGTACGAACACGCGCTGGTCAGGCCGGGCGATTTAACGCGGGTCAATGCGGCGTTCTTCAACGTCAACGCGATCATCAGCCTGGGCTTGCTCATCGTGGGGACGATTGATCTGCTGATTCGTTGACGACACTCGGGGTAAGCGGTCGTCAGCGCCTCTTCAAGGAAGTTTTCGATGCACGTCTGGATTCTGCGAATTGCGGCGATCTGTGGTTGCTGGCTCGTGGGTTGTGGGCCTACGCCCCCGCCCGTCGTTGCCCCGGGACCAGCCACCGGCGGCACCAACTCGGCAACGGTCACGGTCGATGTGCCACCGGAAACTCCGCCGTCGGCGATTCAACCGAAAACGACCAAGCCCCCCTCGGTGCAACCTGCCCAGCCCCCGCCCAAGGATTCACTCCTCGATTTGGCCTCCCGACTCGTCGAACCCACGGGGCAAGGCGGCTGGCGCATCAGTGAGCCTGCCGCGCTCGAACTCGAGCGCTTAGGGCCTGATGCACCCGCGCAGCTCTTGCCACTCATGAGCGACGAGCGGCTCGAAGTGCGCCGCGGCGCCGCGTTTCACTTGCTCAGCACGTTCGATCCATCTTCGCCCGAGCAAGTTGCCGCCTTCACCAAGGCACTCGACGATCAGGACGCAACCTTGCGCAACATCGGCCTGCAAGCGGTGCGGCAGTTATCGCCGGCGGAGATTGCTGCAACCTCGCCACAGTTATTGGCCCTGCTCGATCCCACTCGCGAAACCAAGCCCGAGAACCGCGCCGCCATCGCGCGATTGGCGGGGAACTTGGGTCCCAAGGGCACCGCCTTCATCGACGGGCTAGCTACCTCCGCGACCAAAGATGGCGACCCGCGCGTTCGCTCGGCTGCAATCTTCGCGCTGACGCAAGTCGCTCCGCCCGAACAAGCACTCAGCACTTTACGCTCCGGACTAACCGACAAGCAGGCCGCGGTTCGTCTGGTCGCCGCTGGACGACTGCGCTCCTTAGCATCCAAAGCCGATCCGGCCGTGGCGGATCTTGGACAAGCGCTAGCTGACCAAGACGAACGAGTCCGCACCGCGGCGGCCGAAGCGCTCGTCCTCATCGGCGACAAAAGTGTACCCGCGCTCCGCACCGCCCTTGAGTCCAAAGATGTGAACGCCAAGAAACTGGCTCTCGCGTGTCTCTCCAGCCTCGGACCCGCCGCGAAAGATGCTCTCCCCGCCATCGAAAAGGCCCAGCAAGACGCCGACGCCAATGTGCGCGAAGCCGCGAAGGTCCTCGCGGGACGCCTGAAGCCATAAGGGGGCGAAAACTGAGAGAGCCGAGAGTTGACTCTCGGCCCTTTTGATTTTGCTTGTTGTCCTCTCGCCGCGCGCGTTAGCGAGCAGCAGTCAGCGCCAATCCCGCCGCTTCCGCCAGTTTGTCCGCCAGCTCGGTCTTCTCCCAGCTAAAGCTCGCTTCATCGCGGCCGAAGTGACCACCGGCCGCCGTCTTTTGATAGATGGGGCGACGCAGGTCGAGGTGAGCGATGATTCCCTTGGGCGTGAGCGGGAAGAACTTGCGGATCAGTTTGCAAATCTGCTCGTCATCGACTCGGCCGGTAGATTGCGTATCGACATGCACGCTCACCGGGTCAGCCACGCCAATCGCATAAGCCAGTTGCACTTCGCAGCGGTCGGCCAGACCAGCGGCGACGATATTCTTCGCCACATAGCGGGCCATATACGCCGCGCTCCGGTCCACCTTCGTCGGATCCTTGCCGCTGAAAGCGCCGCCGCCGTGACGGCCCCAGCCGCCATAGGTATCGACGATGATCTTCCGCCCCGTCAGGCCGCAGTCGCCGTGCGGGCCGCCGACTTCAAACCGGCCGGTGGGGTTGATATAGAACTTGATGTCCCCCTGGTTCAGTTCCGCCGGCAGTTCCGGGAGGATGACGTTGTTCTTGACGAACTTTTCGATCTCGGCGTTGCTGACTTCCGGCGTGTGCTGCGTCGAAACCACGACCGCTTCGATTCGCACGGCTTTGTCGCCATCGAACTCGACCGTTACCTGGCTCTTGCTATCGGGGCGCAGCCAATTCACTTCCTTTTTGAAGCGCGCCTGCGTCAGGCGATTGATGATCCGATGCGCCAGTGCAATCGGCAGCGGCATCAGTTCGGGCGTGTCATTGCAGGCGTAACCAAACATCAGGCCCTGGTCGCCGGCGCCGTCGCGATCAACACCCATCGCAATATCGGGGCTTTGGCTGTGCAGGGCGACATGCACTTTGCAGGTGTCGGCGCTGAAGCCGATTTTGTCGTCGATGTAACCCACTTCACGAATCACCTTGCGGGCGACTTGCTCGAAATCGACCTTGGCTTTGGTCGTGATTTCGCCGGCCAGGCAGCAGAAATCGGTTGTCACCAGCGTTTCGCACGCCACGCGGCTGAGCGGGTCCTGGGCCAAGAGGGCATCCAGAATGCCGTCGGAGATTTGGTCGGCCAACTTATCCGGATGGCCCATGCTGACAGATTCGCTCGTGAAGAAAAATTTGCCCGATGCCACTGCGTTCGCTCCTGACAAAACCTGCGGAAGAGGGCCATCGCCAACCACGGCCTGCAAAAGCAGATTTGGTAGCAGGGATTGCCCGGAAGATGGTCCAATTATAGACCTGGATTGCGGGGCTTCACAACCGCTAATCGCCGCCGCGGAAGATGATCCGGTTGATAAATGCCCGGCCGGGGCAAACAATAGAGGGACCTAGTGACCGAGCGATTTTCCCAACCTGCAGATGTGACTTATGGCCAGCGGCAGTTCTCCCACCCCAGCATTCCGTCCCGCGGGCAAACGCTCGAAGATCAGCACGGTGATGAAAGTCGTCTGGGGCGTGCTCAGCGTCGCGGGAGTGGCGCTGGCCTCGTTTGTCATCGTCAACATTTTTGGGCGCGTGCATGGCCTTGAGATTTGTGCCGAAACACTGGAACGCCGCTCGTTCATGTTTCTCGAAATCCCGCTCATCCGCATTCAAGTGCGGGCGACGCAGCACATCGATTTGACGGGCGACCTCGAAAAGCATCTCGCCGCGCAGAACTTCGTCCAGCAGCCTCCCGCCGCGAAAAAGACCTGGCATGTGATCCACGTCGGCGGCTTCATGGGCATCCGCCACGGCGATCCGCAGATTCTCGTCCGCTACCTGGACGCCCGCAACAGCAACCAGGAACTCGCCTGGCTGGAATGGACCAAAGCCCATCCCACGCTCGCCCCCTTCATTTGGAAAGGCGTTTGCGACCTGGCCCTCGCGGGCGAATACACGACCATCCCCGATGTGCTCGAAATGGCCCAGGGAGCCAGCGATCCGGTGCAGACGCAGGCGGCCGTCAGCAAGTTGGTGACCCAGGCGACGAAGCCGGCACCAGCACCGGCACCAGCGAAGACGCCTGCGAAGTAAGAGTTACCTGGCTAACCTTCGCGACGTAACTTTCCCGACAACCCCTTCGATTTCGTCCGATTTGTCCATTAATTACTCCCTAGGCGCGGCAGAACTAGCGCCGCACCCGAGGAATACGCAATATATCGGCCTGCACGCCTGGAGTTAATGGACACCCCCATTTAGGGCGATGCAGCAACTTACGTCAAAGTCCACTGGCCCGGCGGCTACTTCGACTCGTAGGATGGGCACTCTTGCCCGTCTGGCGTTCGGACGGGCAAGAGTGCCCATCTTACGGATTGCGTGAGAGCCACAGCGTCAAGACTGCCAGCGACAGTCCAATGCTCACCACGAACAGCAACAGGCCGATAACCCCGGTCCAAGCTTCCGAATCATCGGCCAAGTGTTGATGGGAGTCAGCTTCGTCAAAATGCTCGTCGCTGTGCTTGTTCGAGTCAGTTTGAGAATGCGTGGATGGAGCGGCCATCGATGAAGTCCCTTCGGCGTTTTGTAGGATGGGCACTCTTGCCCGTCAACCATCGGACGGGCAAGAGTGCCCATCCTCCGCAGGCACTTAGCGTTTCTCTTCCAGCCCCAGCGTCGCGATGATCACTTCCGCCCCCGGCGTGAGCCGGCGAATCTTGGCCGCCATTACGGCCTTCTCCGAAGCGCTCGCCTTGACCGCCTTGCGCTTGATCACCGTCAGCTTCTTCTTGCGATGCCGGCGCTGCTTCAATTCCTTCATCCGATGAATCGTCCCGCCCATGCGTTCGACCTTTATGTTGCGTGCGTGCTGACTATTGGCTTGGCAATTTTGATATTTGGCGAATCAAATCTTATACCAGAGCCCAGCACTGCCGTCAACTTGGCGAAACAGCCGGTAATCGGGCTATTTTGAGTGACTAGTCTGGTCCGAGGGTACTGGGTGGTTAAGTGAGGCTGTAAAAAGCCCAAAAATTCAGCATGAACGTGTCAACGCCAATTCAATAACCAAAAAACGTGAACCTCGCAACCAACAAAGAGAAGCAAGAGCGTCCAGAAGAACAGCCAGAAAATCAACTGCCAAATTGGCCGCGAACTTCCGTTCGAAGTGCTGGCTTCCTTTGGCGATTCGTAAGGATTCTGTTCCATGCATCAATTCTACCGGCGCGCGAAAACGCTCCGCTAGAGTGAACGGGGCGAGGTTGCGGACTAATTTGCATGACTACTTTAGTTCACAGCGTCAATCGAGTTCACCGTCACGCCATTCTTTCGCCGTGCGAACAATCCCCGACAGCTACAATCCCAGGATCGCGACGATCGCAGCGAGGACAGTAAAGGAGGCGACTCATCCCAGCGAATCGTCCCGACTGGCGAATGGCGCCGCGACGACCGCAGGCATTCAGCCGTTGTTGGCGCTCACCGAACGTCGCGCGTCAAAGCGAGCGATCTCTTCTTTCAACTGATTGATCAGTCGCTTGAGCGATCGTTGGCTCAATTCGCGGACGTGTTCGTCACCACCATGTTCCTGCCGATTTGCCGCGAAGCGTTCTTCGAGCAAGCGCAGTTTTTCCCGCGTCGTTGCCAACTCGCGCTGACTTTGCAAATTCATTGAATGATCTCCAACATGCCTTTCGGTAACGCGTTTCGATCGGTAGCGAAAAACTTCTCAACGAGTAAGTCGAAGTCGGACTGATTCATCATGTATATTTCTAAGAATGGCAAACCGTCAGCCAATGTTGCCTCAGCGGCATTGTCTTTGGGGAATCCGGAGTCGATCAGCAGTGCACAATCCACATCGTTTGGCTCGAAAACATCGGTTGCAAAGCTGCCGTTAACGATGAGTCGCAACACTCCCGCCTGCCTTGCCAACTCCGCCAGTCACCGCAGCGACTCCATTTGCACACGACGCAATTCCAATTCACAAC